>NZ_JASJSQ010000023.1:0-58259 GCF_030236855.1 Stenotrophomonas maltophilia group sp. Smal13 | reverse complement strand
GGTCAAGCCTGCTTCCAGCAGGCTTGACCACGAACATAGGATCTCGACTCTACAATAGGCACCCCTCACGCCCCGCCGTACCGCCATGACCGACCTCGCCCCGCAGACCCCGATCGAAACCCTGCTGAAGGCGGCGATGGACGGGGCGGTGCCGATCCGCGCCTTCATGGAGGCCTTCGTCGCCTCCGAAGTGGTGCTGCTGACCGGCAGCCTGGTCACTCCCGACGGCAGCGGCTTCGACCCGCTGCTGTTTGACAAGCAGGGCACCCTGCACGTGGCCGTGTTCACCGACCCGTCGCGGGTGGGCATCTACAGCCAGCAGGCCGAACACCAGATCCGCTGGCTGATGCTGGACGTGCTGCGCCGCGTGCCGGGTGGCTATGGCGTGGTGATCAATCCGGGCACTTCGCTGGGCTTTGAGATTTCGCCGAGCGGCGTGGGCGAGATCCTGAAGGACTTCGCCCAGGGCTGAACCGCCACCGCGCAATATTTGTAAAGTCGAGCCATGCTCGACTGCCTTTCGCACAGTGCCAGATCAGTCGAGCATGGCTCGACTCTACAGAACGCTTCCCCATCGAGGCATTGCCATGGAATTCAGGGTATTACCCGCCGATGCACCGGAACGGCAGCAGTTGGCCCGGTGGTACCACGCCGAATGGGGCCGCGACGCCGGCCTGTCGCTGGAACAGGAACTGCAGCGGCTGAACACACCTCAGGACGCCGAGGGTTTCCCGCACCTGATCGCCGCCTTCGATGGCGACCAGGTGGTCGGTGCCGTGCAGCTCAAGCGCCGGGAAATGCAGGCCTTCCCGCAGTACGAGCATTGGCTGGGCAGCGTGTTCGTGGCCGATAGTCATCGCGGGCGTGGGCTGGCTGGCGCGCTGGTCGAACAGGCCGCGGCGCAGGCGGTGCGGATGGGCGTTTCCGAACTGTACCTGCAGACCGAATCGTTGGATGGCGGCCTGTATGCGCGGTTGGGCTGGAAGCCGCTGCAGGAATCCGACAACCGCAGCCACCGCGTGCTGGTGATGGTGCGCAGGTTGGCCGCATGAGCGCCGCAACGGCCCGGCACTCCCGCTCAGCACTGATCTTCCTGATCGCGGCCATCGTTGCCGCACTGGTCTCTATGCCCCTGCTGCGCGCGGTGGGCATGGTGCTGTGGCCGGTGTTCGTCATTGCCTGGCTGATCAATCTGGGCGCGGCCTGGCATCTGGCCCAGTGGGCGCGCCAGCAGGGCCGTTCGGCGTGGGCATTCGGGTTGCCGGCGGCGCTCGGCACCGTCGCCTCGATCGTGGTCTTCGTGCTGCTGGCGTTGCTGGGGCCGAAGGCGACGGTGCGCTGAAGCTTCTCGGTCACCCTGGGCAGTATGCCGAGCATGGCTCGGCACTACAGTAAGGCCGAGCCAAGCCCGCAGGTGTTGCGTGGAGCGCCGGCGGACAGGCCGGCGCCCCGTTGCCTTACATCGTCACCTTGCGCCGGTTGTCATCGCTCACCCGGTCGATCAGCTTGTTGTACGGGTCGAAGCCTGCTTCGTCCGGCTTTTCGTCCACCGTCACCGTGATCTTCGGCGCGGCGCTGGTGATGTGGTGGCGCTGCAGGTACAGCACCTTCTGGTCGCGCTCCTTGCCCGACGGCCCGTTGGCGAACACGCCGATCTCGACCCAGTCATCCATCGTGCCGTCGCTCTCCTTGCCCTTGCCGTCGGCGTACTGCTTGGCGGCGTGCAGGTCCAGGGTCACCTCGTAGCGGCCGTCATCACGCTTGCGGGCGCTGGCGGCCATCACCCGGTTGTCGTAGAAGCTGATTTTCTCGAACAGGTCGGTGACCAGCTGCTGGCGGTCGGCCGGGGTCTCGGCCCGGATGTAGTCCAGCAGTTCGCGTGAGGTGGTGTACGGCGGTTGCTGATAGCCCTTGTCCTGCAGGAAGCGCTTCAACGCGTGGTTCAGCGCCTGCTCGCCGATTTCCTCGCGCAGCCGGTAGAACACCAGCGAACCCTTCTGGTAGTGGATGTACTGCTGGTTCTCCACGCGCTCCAGCGGCTGCTCCTCGATGGCCTCGCCACCGCGTCCAGACAGGTAGCCATCCAGCTCGCGCTTGAGGAACTGGCGCATGTGCTGGCGGCCGTACTCCTGCTCCATCACCATCAGCGCAGAGTACTGCGACAACGATTCGGAGAGCACCGTCGCGCCCTGCACGTTGGCACCGATCACCTGGTGCGCCCACCACTGGTGCGCGATCTCGTGCGCGGTCACGTAGAACACGTAGTCCACCTTGTCCGGATCGCGCAGGTCGGCGATGAAGCCGATGGCCTCGGAGTAGGGGATGGTGTTGGCGAACGACTGCGCGAAGCGCGCATAGCCCGGGAACTCGATGATGCGTACCTGGCGGTGCTGGTAAGGCGTGAAGTTCGCTTCGTAGTAGGCCAGCGACTTCTGCACCGCTTCGATCATCCGGTCCACGTTGTAGCCGTGCGCCGGGTCGAAGTAGACCTCGATCGGGATGTCCTTGTACTTCGCCTTGCGCACCTCCCAGCGTGCCGACAGATAGGCGTAGAAGTTCAGCATCGGCCGGTCCATGGCGTAGCTGAAGCAGCGGCGGCCATTCACCGTGGTCTCCTTCTGCAGATAGCCCGGCGCCAGCGCCACCTGGTCCGGTGCGGTGCAGACCGTGGTGCGGAAATCGAGCCAGTCGGCGTCGTTGGAAATGTAGGTGTTGGCGCGCGCGGCTTCGTCTTCCAGCTTGGGCATGCGCCGCGGCTCACCCAGGCCGCGCTTGCGCCGCTCGTTGCGGTCGCTGATCTCGGCGCCTTCGTTGTAGCCGAACGACGGCAGTACGCGGCTGTTGAAGAACGTGCCGTTGTCGACGATGTTGCTCGGCGCCTGGCCGGCGGTGATGCCATTGGGTTTCTGCACCACCCGGAAGTGGACGTTGCGGCTTTCACCCGGTTGCAGTGGCGCGGCCAGGCGGTAGATGCGGTAGCCAAGGTCGGCGTCGTGCATCGACAAGGTCTGCCCACCCAGGTCAGCCGCGACCAGCTGCTTGTCGTCGCCCATCGAGACATGCACGTCCTGGATCGGCACGGCATGCGTGTTGCGCACCGTCCAGTTCGCATCGATCACCATCGACTGCGATTCGGGGAACAGGTCCACGCGGTTGTCCACCGCCACGATGCGAGGCTGCGGCAGAGAGCGGTACTTCGACAGTTCACGCTCGTAGCGCGCCTGCAGGTCCAGCTGTTGGTCGGGCGAGATGAACTCGTTGCGGATGTTGGTGCTCCAGTACAGCCAGCCACCCACGCCGACGAAGGCCAATGCGGCGACTCCGGCGAAGACCCCGGTCGGGCCGCGCAGGCGGCGGCCGGCCAGGGCCAGGCGCTGACGCAGGCCCTGGCTGACACCTCGTACCCAGAAGGCTGACGCCAGGCACATCAAGGTCAGCAGGAACAGGGCCCAGTAGCCCTGGAACGCCAGTTGCCCGGTCAGGAAGTGGCCGTAGCCGTTCATGTCCGAATAGGGCGCGTTGGGCCAGCTGCCGAAGTTGTACAGGTTCTGCGTGTAGTCGAGCAGGCCGAGCACACCCTGGCCGATCATCACCACGATCAGCAGTGCGTAGCCGACGAACTTGTTGTTGGTGAGCACCTGCAGCACCAGCGCCAGGCCGCCCATCAGGATGTAGACCACCGAATCCAGGGCCAGGCTGCGCAGGTACAGCAGCGGCTCCAGATGCGTGTAGCCCTTGGCCAGCTGCACACCCATCGCCGCCAGCGCGCCGGCGGCCTGGAAGCAGACGATCACCGCCAGCAGTGAGGTGAACTTGGCCAGCAGCGGCACCCAGTTCGGCACCGGTATGGCATCGGTCACTTCATTGATGCGCGCGCTGCGTTCCTTCCAGACCAGCTCACCGGCGAAGAACAGCACGATGATCACCAGCAGCCAGCTGAAGGCGCCCTGCAGGCCCATGATCATCTGCGAGGTGACCGGCCAGATCGAGGTGCCGTACAGGGTCTGCCGGAACAGCGCGCTGGGCAGGAAGTTGGCTAGGCCGAGCACCAGCAGCACGATGAACGGCACGCTGCGCAGGACGCCACGTGTATCGAAGCGGACCTGGCGCAGGAACTGCTGCCACGCCGTGGTGGTAGTGAACGCCGGTACCACGCGCGGCAGCGTTGCGCGGGTGGGGCGGACGGCGCCGGCATCGGCAACCGGTTGCGCCTGCCTGCGGCCCCAGCGCCGACGGCCACTGCCGCTGCGTTCGGTGCGGAACAGCGCGAAGGTGGCGGCGAACAGCGCGGCAGCCACGCCCAACCACAGGGCGCGATTGGCCAGCAGGTAACCGGCCAGCTCGGGAATCCCGTTGTTGCGTTCGGCGGTGGACCAGTAGCGGATCGTGCGGCCCAGTGCGCGCATGCCCAACGGTTCGCTCAGCACCGCGATCCACGTGTTGTCGATGTCGCGCAGCAGGGCCGCGCTGGCGCCGTACAGCACCAGGTAGGCCACCAGGCCGATGTAGACCCACAGGATCGAGCGCGTCAGCGCCGCCAGCAGCGACAGCAGCGCGGTGGTGAACAGCAGGTTCGGAATGACGATGACCGCGAACGTCCACGCATAGCCCTGCCAGCTGATCGGGCCCATGCGCTCGGGATCGACCCACGGCATGAACGGCGCCAGCCACAGGCCGAACGCGATCAGGACGTAGACCAGCAGCCCGGCCGCCAGGGCGGCAGCGATGCGCCCGGCCAGGTAATCGCGGCGCTTCACCGGACTGGCGAAGATCAGTTCGGCGGTGCCGAGTTCGAAGTCACGCAACAGCGCATTGCTGACGAACAATGCGGTGACCAGCATGCCAAGCAGGGTGAAGATGCCCAGCATCTGCGCGATCACGGTGGGCGCGTTGCTGTGCACGTTGCCAGTGCCGCCACCGATCTGCACGGCGTCGCTGGAGGCGGCGGCGAAGGCGAGCAGGGCGAACAGCCCGGCCAGCAGCCACAGCAGCGGGGAACGCAGCTGCTCGCGCAGCTCGAAGCGGAAGAAGTTGAGGATCATGGCGTGCTCCGCTCAGGCTGCCGCGCGGGCACGGGCCTGCAGGCGCAGGCGCTGGAAGTACACGTCCTCGAGGTCGGGAGCTACGGCCGCAAAGCCGTCACCGGGGTCGTTGGCGCTGTGCACGTGGATCACCGGGCGGCCACCGACCAGGCGGGTCGACAGCACCACATAGCGCGCTTCGTGGTCGGCCAGTTCCGAAGGATCAACCTGCTTGCGCCAGACCTGGTGCTGCAGGGCGTCGATGGCTTCGGCAGGACGGCCGGTCAGCAGCACCTGGCCCTTGTTCATGATCGCCATCGTCGGGCACAGATCGGTCACGTCCTCGACGATGTGGGTGGACAGGATCACCGCCACGTTTTCGCCGATCGCCGCCAGCAGGTTGAGGAAGCGGTTGCGTTCCTCCGGGTCGAGGCCGGCGGTGGGTTCGTCGACGATCACCAGCCGCGGGTCACCCAGCAGCGCCTGGGCGATGCCGAAGCGCTGGCGCATGCCGCCGGAGTACGTGCCGAGCTTGCGCTTGCGGGCGTCCCACAGGTTCACCTGCTGCAGCAGTCCATCGACCACCTCGCGGCGCTGCGCGCGCTGGGTCAGGCCCTTGAGCACCGCGAAATGCTCCAGCAGGTCCAGCGCGCTGACTTTCGGGTACACGCCGAAATCCTGCGGCAGGTAGCCCAGCCGGCGGCGCACCGCGTCCTTGTCGCGCAGCACGTCGATCGGTGTCTCGCCGGGGATGGTGAGCACGGCCGTGCCGCTGTCGGCCTCCTGCAGGGTGGACAGCGTGCGCATCAGCGACGATTTGCCGGCGCCGTTCGGGCCGAGCAGGCCGAACATGCCGCGCGGGATGTCCAGGTTGACGTTGTTGAGGGCATGCACGCCGTTGGCGTACGTCTTGGACAGCGAATCGATCTTCAGCATGCGACGTACACCTTTCAATGGGCGATGTCTGCGCGTTATCCGCGCATCAGCCTCCGTGCGCATCCGCCGTTGGTCATGGGGGGAGAATTCCGCCGTCGCACGTTGGGGCGTGGGGCGGTGGCCTGGCAGCGCTTACCCGCGCAGCGAAGATTCCCGCACCACCAGCTTCACCGGGATGCTCTGGCTCTCCACTGGCTGCCGGCCGATCAGTGCCAGCAGGCGCTCCACCAGCAGCTGTCCGGCCTGCTTGGTGTCCTGCTGCACGGTGGTCAGCGCCGGGGATACCGAGGCCGCCAGTGGGATGTCGTCGAAGCCGGTCACCGCCACGTCCTGTGGCACCCGCAGGCCAGCCTCGCGGAGCGCGCGCATCGCACCGATGGCGATCAGGTCGCTGGCGGCGCAGATCGCATCGATCGGTTCACCGCGCGCCAGCAGCACTTGGCAGGCCTCCTGGCCGGAAGCCTCGGTGGTGATCGCATCGTGCTGCAGCGCCGGCTCCGCAGCCAGGCCGTGTTCCTGCAGGGCCGCGACATGGCCGCGGTAGCGCTCCTGGAATTCGGGGTAATGGCTGGAGGCATGGCCGAGGAAGGCGATGCGGCGGCAGCCCTGCTGCAGCAGGTGGGTGGTGATGTCGTGCCCGCCCTGGAAGTTGTCGCTGCCGATCGAGACGCCGGGTTGGCCGGGCAGGGCGGCGCCCCAGCGCACGAAGTGCGTGCCCTGTTCGACCAGCCGCTGCAGGCGGTCGCGCGATTCGTGGTAGTCGCCGTAGCCGAGCAGGATGATGCCGTCGGCCTTGTTGCTGTCCTCGTAATCGGCCTGCCAGTCGGTGGACAGCTGCTGGAACGAGACCAGCAGGTCCTGCCCATGCAGGGCGCAGGCACGGGTGATCGAGCCCAGCATCGAGTGGAAGAACGGGTTGATCAGCGAGTCGTCGTTGGTCGGGTCCTCGAAGAACAGCAGGGCCAGCGTGCCGGCGTTGCGCAGGCGCAGGCTGGAGGCGTTCTTGTCGACCTTGTAGTTCAGTTCGCGGGCGATGCGCAGGATGCGCTCGCGGGTCTCGGCATTGACCATCGGGCTGCCTCGCAGCGCCCGCGACACGGTCGGCTGGGAGACCCCGGCCAGGTGGGCGATGTCCAGGGAGGTGGCTTTGCCTTTGATCGTCATGGGAACGCGGAAGCGGGCAGGCGGAAGATGCCTGAGCATGATGCCATGCGGTGGCTGCCGGCCGTCCTGGCCGACGCCGCTTGTGGTCAAGGTCGCGGGTGTGCGACGGTCAGTGCCACAGCCTGATGGAGCCAAGCGGTGTCTTTTCGCCTGTACCCGGATGTTCCGGATGATTTCGAGGCGCGGATCCGTATCCTCGCGCCGGAGGAGGGCGGGCGACGCAGCCCGGCCCGGAACGGTATCCGCTGGGACTTCGCCTACGCCGATGACGCCGGGACACCCGAGCTGTTCATGATCTGGCCCGACTTCCGGCACGCTGAGGGCGACAGCTGGGCGACCGAGCTGCCGCTGCCGGTGGGCGAGCCCCTTCTGGCGGGCCTGACCGTGGTAAATGAGGTGCTGAGGGCGGGGTTGCACCGGGAGCGTATCCAGCCGGGCGTGCGCTTCCACTGCCATGAAGGGCCCAAGGTGGTGGCGGTGGGGGAGGTTACGCGGGTCACCGGCCTGCTGCTGGATCGTCCCCTGCTTCGTTGAGGCCGGTTCCGACCCGGATCGGCCGGATTCCCGACGGGCCGGGGGCGAAGGGAATGGTAAGATGCCTCGTTCCGATATCCCCCATTCGCAACCGTGGGAGGTCCAGCGTATCGGCACCCCGTCGGGTGTGCTATCACTGGTCCAGCCCCGGACAACGGAAGAATCCATCTATGGCGCGCGGCATCAACAAAGTCATCCTGGTCGGCAACCTCGGCAACGACCCGGACGTGAAGTACACCCAGAGCGGCATGGCGATCACCCGCATCAGCCTGGCCACCACCAGCGTCCGCAAGGACAAGGATGGCAACCAGCAGGAACGTACCGAATGGCACCGCGTGGTGTTCTTCGGCAAGCTCGGCGAGATCGCCGGCGAGTACCTGCGCAAGGGCAGCTCGGTCTACGTCGAAGGCAGCCTGCGCTACGACAAGTACACCGGCCAGGACGGCGTGGAGAAGTACTCCACCGACATCGTTGCCGATGAAATGCAGATGCTGGGCGGCCGTGGTGACGGCGGCGGTGGCGGCGGCGGTGGCAACTACGGCGGCGACCGTCCGCAGCGCCAGCAGGCGCCGCGCCAGGAGTACGGCGGCGGTGGCGGTGGCCAGCGCGGCGGCCAGGGCGGTGGCTATGGCAACCAGGGCGGCAATCAGGGCGGCGGTTACGGCAACCAGGGTGGCAACCAGCGTCCGCAGCCGCAGCAGGCGCCGCCGATGGATGACTTCGCTGACGACGATATTCCGTTCTGATCGAACGCTCGTTCGCAGCAGAAAAGAAAGCCCCGCTCATGCGGGGCTTTTCTTTATCCGGAATCCCTTCGGAGTTGTGCCCCGCAGCATCGGTTTTCGTGCACCGCGACTTGCAAACAGACAATTTCCTCCCCTATGGTGCAATCGATTGCATTGCTGTGAATCGTTGCGTTTGATACCGGTTGGGAGGCCGGCAGGTGGATGTCCATCCATTCGATCAGACCGGCCCCGGCGACGGGCCTCACGCGGCGCGATGCGTTGCGCATGGCGGTTGCTGGAGGCGTAGCTCTGGGTACTGCGGGTACGCTGCCCGCATTCGCCGCCATGGCGCCGCTCAAGGGCAACCTGAAGCATTCCGTCGCCCGCTGGACCTTCCCGCAGCTGTCCGTCGCCCAGCTTTGCGCGACGGTGAAGGACATCGGCTTTGCCGCGATCGACCTGGTCGGCCCGGAAGACTGGTCCACGCTGAAGGCGAATGGCGTGTACAGCTCGATGTGCAACGGCGCGGAGCTGGGCCTGACCAAGGGCTTTGCCGGCCGCCAGTTCCATGACCAGCTGGTGGAGCGCTACACGCGGCACATCGATCTGGTCGCCGATGCCGGCTATCGCAACCTGATCTGCTTCTCCGGTAATCGCAACGGCATGGACCCCGCCGAAGGCATGGCCAATGCCGAAGCCGGCCTCAAGCGCATCCTCGGGCACGCCGAGAGGCGCGGGGTGGTGCTGGTGATGGAACTGCTGAATTCCAAGGTCGATCATCGTGACTACCTGTGCGACCACTCCGCATGGGGTGTGGAGCTGTGCCAGCGGCTCGGCTCGGACAACTTCGGCCTGCTCTACGACATCTACCACATGCAGATCATGGAGGGCGACATCATCGCCACCATCGGCAAGCATCACGCCTGCTTCAAGCATTACCACACCGCAGGCGTGCCCGGCCGGAACGAGATCGGAGACCAGCAGGAGCTCCACTATCCGGCCATCTGCCGCGCGATCCGCGACACCGGTTTCAAGGGGTATCTGGCGCAGGAGTTCACGCCTGCAGCGCCCGATCCCGTTGGCTCATTGCGCGAGGCGATCCGCCTCTGCGACGTCTGAAACGATATCCACCCAGGTGAGAAACCCATGGCAGATAATCACTACGACGCCATTGTTGTTGGCTCGGGAATCAGTGGCGGTTGGGCGGCGAAGGAGCTGACCGAAAAGGGCTTGAAGGTCCTGATGCTGGAGCGGGGCCGCAACATCGAGCACGTCAAGGACTACGTCAACGCGATGAAGGAGGCGTGGGATTTCCCGCACAGAAACCGTCCGACGCAGGCGATGAAGGCCAAGTTCCCGGTGCTGATGCGCGACTACGGCCTCGCCGAAAATCTGGAAGGAATGTGGGCCAACGAACAGGACTCACCCTACATCGAGACCAAACGCTTCGATTGGTTCCGCGGCTATCACGTCGGCGGCCGCTCATTGTTGTGGGGCCGGCAGAGCTATCGCTTCTCCGACCTGGACTTCGAGGCGAATCTCAAGGACGGCATCGCAGCCGATTGGCCCATCCGCTATGCCGACATCGCGCCCTGGTACGACCATGTGGAGAAGTTCGCCGGCATCGCTGGCACCCGCGAAGGGCTGGACGTGTTGCCGGATGGTGAGTTCCTGCCGCCGATCCCGTTGAATATCGTCGAGAAGGACGTAGCTGCACGGATCAAGAAGGCCTTTGGCGGAACGCGCCATATGATCCACTCGCGCACCGCCAACATCACCAAGCCCATGCCCGAGCAGGGGCGCGTCAACTGCCAGTACCGCAACAAGTGCATCCTGGGCTGCCCCTTCGGTGCCTACTTCTCGACCCAGGCGGCGACGCTGCCAGCGGCGATGAAGACCGGCAACCTGACCTTGCGGCCGTTCTCGATCGTCAAGGAAGTGCTCTACGACAAGGACCGCAAGCGTGCGCGCGGGGTGGAGATCATCGACGCGGAGACTGGGCAGACCTACCAGTACACGGCCAAGATCATCTTCCTCAACGCGTCGTCGTTCAACTCGACGTGGCTGCTGATGAACTCGGCTACCGACGTCTGGGACGGCGGGCTGGGCTCATCGTCGGGCGAGCTCGGGCACAACGTGATGGACCATCATTTCGGTGCGGGTGCCTCCGGCCGCGTCGAGGGGTACGAAGACAAGTACTACTTCGGGCGTCGCCCCTGCGGCTTCTACATTCCGCGTTTCCGCAACGTCGCGGCCGACAAGCGCGGTTACCTGCGCGGGTTCGGCTACCAGGGCGGCGCCAGCCGCACGGGGTGGTCGCGCGAGATCGCCGAGCTCAACATCGGTGCCGATCTGAAGGAGGCGCTGACCGTGCCCGGTGACTGGCGCATCGGCATGACCGGGTTCGGCGAGATGCTACCGCACCACGACAACACGATCCGCCTGGACCGCGACCGCAAGGACAAGTGGGGGCTGCCAGTGCTGGCGATGGACGTTGCCATGCGTGCCAACGAACTGGCGATGCGAAAGGACATGGCCGCCGATGCCGCCGAGATGCTGGAGGCGGCCGGCGTCAAGGACGTGAAGATGCACGACAACGATTACGCCCCGGGCAAGGGCATCCACGAAATGGGGACCGCGCGCATGGGGCGTGATCGGAAGAGCTCGGTGCTGAACCAGCACAACCAGGTCTGGGATGCGCCCAATGTCTATGTGACCGACGGTGCCTGCATGACCTCCAGCGCCTGCGTGAATCCTTCGCTGACCTACATGGCGCTGACTGCGCGCGCGGCCGACCACGCGGTACGCGAACTGAAAGCGGGGAACCTGTGATGGATCGCCGCGAGCTGTTGAAGATGATCGTCGCCGCCACCGGTGCGGCCATGGTTGGGTTGCCTGCCCTTGTGCAGGGTCAGGCACCGGCGGGCGCCACCAAGATTCATTTCTCCGATACCGACGTCGCTACGCTGGACGAGATCGCCGAGACCATCCTGCCTCGGACCCGGACACCAGGGGCGAAGGATGCCGGCGCCGGTCTGTTCATGGCGACCTTCGTCACTGACTGCTACACCGCCCGGCAGCAGGTGACGTTCCGCGCAGGGCTGACCGATATCGACAAACGTGCCGGTGGCCGCTTCGTGTCGCTCACACCGGAAGCCCGCACCGAATTGCTGCGCACGCTCGATGCAGAAGCCAAGGCACGTCATGCCGATGTGACCGAAACCGGTACGCCTGAAGAGGGCGAGGCGATGCCGCATTACTTCACGATGCTCAAGCAGCTGGCCATCTTCGGCTTCTTCACCTCCAAGGTCGGCGCCACCGGGGTGCTGCAGTACGTCGCCGTGCCGGGGCGCTACGACGGCGATCTTGCTTATGTTCCCGGCACGCCCGCATGGGGGACCAGCTGATGGAGTGCAACAGGATGATCAAGCCGCTGCTGATCGCGGCCACCGTGCTGGCCGCCGCACCCGTGTTCGCGCAGAACGGTGCCGACGCCGCGCGCGATCCGAAGAAGACCGAGGTGTGGACGCCGGTGCCTGCGACCGTTGCCACGCCGCCAGGCAGGGCCCCGTCCGACGCAATCGTGCTGTTCGATGGCAAGGATGTCTCCGCGTGGGAGTCGGAGCAGGGCGGAGGCGTGCCCTGGAAGGTTGCCGATGGCGCCATGACCGTCGTGCCCGGCAGCAAGGGCATTCGCACCAGGCAACGCTTCTGCGACGTCCAGCTGCATGTCGAGTGGCGCACGCCTACCGACACGAAGGGCTTCGACGGACAGAACCGCGGCAACAGCGGCATCTTCCTGCAGGAGCTGTATGAGCTGCAGGTGCTCGACAGCTACAACAACCCGACCTATGCCAATGGCCAGGCGGGCTCGATCTACAAGCAGGCCATGCCGTTGGTGAACGCCTCGCGCGCACCGGGTGAGTGGCAGGCCTACGACATCCTCTGGAAGGCGCCGCGCTTCTCGCAGGGCGGTGGGCTTGTGTCGCCCGCGCGCATCACGGTGCTGCACAACGGCGTGCTGGTGCAGGATGACACCGTGCTGGCGGGCAAGACCGAGTACATTGGCGCACCGTCGTACGCGCCGCATGGGTGCGCGCCGCTCTATCTGCAGGAACATGACGCCAGGGTCAGCTACCGCAACATCTGGGTGCGCGAGCTGTAGTGGCACATGGCCGGTGTGGTTGCCGGCCGCTTACTTCGCCAGATAGCTGGCGATGTCATCGATCTCCTGCTGTGACAGCTGGGAGAAGGGCGGCATCAGCCCGCCGCCCTTGCTGATCTTTTCCTTGATCTGTGCGGGTGCCATGCGCTTGCCGATGTCGGTGAGCGCCGGGAACGCGCCCGGCATGCCCGCACGATCGGCGCCGTGGCAGGCCACGCAGTTCGCGGTGTAGAGCTTTGCACCCGCAGCCGGATCGTCCTTGCACCAGGCGGCCGTCGCAACGCTCATGCCACCCAGGGCCACCGCCATTGCCAGGATCATTTTCATGTGGGACTCCTTGATGCGTCAGCGCCGCGCACGGGCAGGCACGTTGGTGGTCAGGTGTTCGCGCAGATAGTCCGCACCGGTCTGGATGATCCTGGCCGGATCGCGTGGCTGGTCGTGCTCGATGATGTACCAATGCACGCCGGCGGCTGCCGCAGCAGGCAGGATCGCGTTCCAGTCCAGCACGCCCTGGCCAACCGCGGCGAATCCGCCTTCGTCCTGGGCCTGGCCCTTCGGTGCATTGTCCTTGGCGTGTACCGCGAACACGTGGCCGCGGAACTTTGCCAGCATCACTGCCGGGTCCAGGCCTGCACGCGCGACCCAGGCCAGGTCCAGCTCGGTCTGCAGGTCTGGACCGGCGGCGGCGAACAGCAGCTCCAGTCCGGTCCTGCCGTCGAAGTCGACCAGTTCGAAGTCGTGGTTGTGGTAGGCCAGGCGCATGCCCTTGCCGCGCACCTGCTTTGCGATGCGGCCCAGTTCCTGGCCCAGGGCGGTCCAGCCGGCGGCATCGCTCGGACGATCCTTCTTGTCCAGGTACGGCACCACCAGCGTCGTGTTGCCGATCGACCGGTTGAAGGTCACCACCCCATCCAGGTTGCTGCGCAGCTCGGCCAGTGGCACATGCGATGAAATTGCCTTGATCGAATACCGGTCCAGCAGCTGCTTGAGCTCGGCGGCGCTGGTGTTCTGCGTGCCGACCGTTTCCACCGCATGGACGCCAGCGTCGTGGACGATCTTCAGCTGCTGCTCGAGCGAGCCTGCATCGCGCAGGGTGTACATCTGTACCGCGATCGGCTTCTGCGTGCTGACAGCTTCGACTGCAAAAGCGGGCAGGGCAGCGAGCAGCAGAATGAGGCTTGCAGTTCCATGGACAAGGGCTTTCATCAACAGATCCTCCCGGGTTTCAACCGATGGTGGTCCAGGCACGCGACCTGGCTGATGCAATGACACGATCGACGATCCGCGCCGAGCGCAGGCCGTCCTCGAAGGTGGGCAGGCTCTGCGGCCGCTCGCCCTCGATGGCGCGATAGGTGTCGGCGACAAACGCTTCGAAGCACTGGGCGTAGCCCTGCGCGTGTCCGGCCGGCAGCACGGAAAGGCGGCGTTGATCGGCACTGCCGGCGCCTGGTCCGCGCACGAAGATCTCCTCGCGTTGGTCGGGCAGGCCGATCCACAGCCGCTCGGCGTCTTCCTGGTTGAAAGCCACGCTGGCCTTGGCACCGTCGATCTCGAACCAGAGGCGGTTGTGGCGTCCGGCCGAGACCTGGCTGACCGTCAGAGATGCCAGCGTACCGGCACCGGTCCTGAACATCGCCGCAGCCACGTCCTCGCTCGTTACCGCCTGCATTGCGCTGGCCGCGGTTGGCGTGCTGAAGCTCTGCCCGCTGACGGCGCCGCGCTCGGCGATGACCGTAGAGAACGCCGCGCTGACCTCGGCGAAGCGTTCGCCGCTGACCCATTCCACCAGGTCGCACCAGTGCGAGCCGATGTCGGCGAATACGCGCGATGCGCCACCCAGCGCCGGGTCCACGCGCCAGTTGTTGCTGGCCGGGTCCAGCAGCCAGTCCTGCAGGTAGCTGCCGTGGATCAGGTGCAGCGGCCCCAGATCACCCTGTGCTATGCGTGCGCGCGCCTCGCGCACCACCGGGTGGTAGCGGTAGACGAAGGGGACCGTGGCAACCAAGCCGGTCGAGGCGGCCAACGCCGCCAGCGCCTGCGCATCGTCCAGCGTGGTCGCCAGCGGTTTCTCGCAGATCACGTGCTTGCCGGCTTCCAGCGCGGCCTGCGCCATCGCGCGGTGCAGATGGTTGGGCGTGCAGACGTGCACGACCTGCACCTGCGGATCGGCGATCACCTCCTCGATGTCCCGATAGGCGCGCGGGACATTCCACAGCTGCGCCATCTCACGCGCGCGCTGCGCTGACGAAGCGGCAACGCCGCGTACCTCGGCACCGGCGAGCAAGGCCGCACGGCGGTGCACGGCGCCGATCATGCCGGCGCCGACGATGGCGATTCCAAGCGTTGGCATCGGCTCGAATCCTCAGGGTGTGGAAGATGCGGCGGCCACGGCGGGCCGGTCGCGGAACAGCAGCAGGAAGGCGATCAGCACCACCAGCGCGACAGCGGCCGGGAACAGCCATATCTGCTGCCAGTCGGGGCCGGCCTCGGTGGTGAAGTGCTCCACCACCGCGCCGGACAGGAAGGTGCCGATCAGCATGCCCACGCCGTACGTGGCCAGGGTGATGAAGCCCTGCGCGCTGCTGCGCACGGCGGGGCCGGCATGGGCATCGGTGTAGATCTGGCCGGTGACGAAGAAGAAGTCGTAGCAGATGCCGTGCAGCACGATGCCGATCACCAGCAGCGGGAAGCCGCTGCCCGCATCGCCGAAGGCGAACAGGACGTAGCGCACCACCCAGGCCGCCATGCCGACCGCCAGCATCGTCTTGACGCCAAGGCGAACGAACAGGAACGGCATGGCCAGCATCAGCAGCACCTCGGAAACCTGGCCCAGCGACTGCAGGCCCGCGGCGCCGCGCACGCCCAGGTCGTTGAGATACGGATTGGTGAAGTTGTAGTAGAACGACAGCGGGATGCAGATGGCGATGGAGGCCAGGAAGAACACCAGGTAGGCGCGCGACTTCAGCAGCCGCAATGAATCCAGCCCGAGGATCTGCCCCAGCCCGGCATCGCGCTGCTGTGCCAGTGGCGGCGTGTGCGGCAGGGTGAAGGCATACAGGCCCAGCGCCAGCGAGGCCACCGCCGCCATCTGGAAGGTCAGCTCCAGACGATGCGCCTGTTCCCAGCCCAGCCAGCCGATCAGCACGCCCGCTACGATCCAGCCGATGCTGCCGGCCACGCGTACCAGCGGGAACTGTTTCTCGGGCGACTGCATGTGCCGCATCGCTACGCTGTTGGCCAGTGCCAGCGTCGGCATGAACAGCAGCATGTAGCCCATCGCGCAGGCCGAGAACACACTGAAGCTGGTGGCGGTGGACGCCAGCCACATCAGTACCGCGCCGGCCAGGTGCAGCACCGCGAGGATGCGCTGCGCGGCGAAGTAGCGATCAGCGATCAGGCCGACCAGGAACGGCGCCACGATCGCGCCGATCGACTGGCTGAGGAAGGCGGTGGCCACCTGGCTGGCGCTGGCCTGCAGCGGGCCCTGCACCAGGTACGTCCCGAGGGTCACGAACCACGCTCCCCAGATGAAGAACTGCAGAAACATCATCGCGCCCAGGCGCGACATTGCGTGCGACATGGCTTGCCCTCCCGGGGCGGTAATGGCTCAGATTCCCAGCATGTGGTGCAGTGATGCGGCGTCCGTGCCACTGTCGGCAAAGTCATCGAAGGCGCGCTCGGTCACCCGGATGATGTGGTCGCGAATGAAGGCGGCACCTTCGCGTGCGCCGTCCTCCGGGTGCTTCAGGCAGCACTCCCATTCCAGTACCGCCCATCCGGGGAAGTCGTACTGGGCGAACTTGGAGAAGATCGCCTTGAAGTCGATCTGGCCGTCACCGGGCGAACGGAACCGGCCCGGACGATCGATCCAGTCCTGGTAGCCGCCATACACGCCGCTGCTCGCGCTGGCGTGATACTCGGCGTCCTTGACGTGGAAGATGCCGATGCGATCGTGATAGCGGTCAATGAAGCCCAGGTAGTCCATCTGCTGCAGCAGCAGGTGGCTGGGGTCGTACAGGATCTTGGCGCGGGGGTGATGGTCCACCACATCGAGGAAGCGTTCAAAGGTCGCGCCGTCGTGCAGGTCCTCACCCGGGTGGATCTCGAAGCACAGGTCCACGCCGCAGGCGTCGAACGCATCCAGGATCGGGCGCCAGCGGCGGCCGAGTTCGGCGAAGGCTTCTTCCACCAGTCCCGGTGGACGCTGCGGCCAGGGATAGAAATAGGGCCAGGCCAATGCGCCGGAGAACGTGGCATGCGCGGTCAGCCCCAGGCGCTGGCTGGCTTTGGCGGCCAGCAGAAGCTGCTCGACTGCCCAAGCCTGGCGGGCAGCCGGATCGCCGCGCTTGTCCGCCGGCGCGAATCCGTCGAACAGACTGTCGTAGGCCGGATGCACCGCGACCAGCTGCCCCTGCAGATGGGTGGACAGCTCGGTGATCTGCACGCCATGACCGGCCAGCATGCCGGCGACGTCGTCGCAGTACGCCTGGCTGCGCGCGGCCTCGGCCAGATCGAACAGGTGGGGCGCGCCGGTGGGGACTTGTACGCCAGAATAGCCCAGACCCGCGGCCCATCCGGCCAGCGTGTCCAGCCGATCAAAAGGAGCTGTGTCGCCGATGAACTGCGCCAGGAACAGCGCTGGACCCTTGAGCGTCTTCAACGTGATTCGCCCTCGATGCAATCGATTGCATTATCCTAGCAGGGGCTCACGCAGGACCTGTTGTGCACTGCACAGCAGACAGGAGAACTAACGCCATGGCCACCATCTACGACATCGCGAAGCACGTCGGCGTCTCCGCAGGCACGGTGTCGCGGGCGCTTTCCCGGCCGGACAAAGTGCTGCCGGCCACGCGCGCGCGCATCGAGCAGGCCGCTGCCGCACTCGGTTATGTGCCCAACACGGTGGCCCGCACGCTCAAGACCCAGCGCAGCGGCAAGATCCTGGTCACCGTCCCGGACATCGCCAATCCGTTCTTCGCGCAGATCCTGCAGGGGGCGGAGGACGCCGCACAGGCGGTCGGCTATGCGGTTCTGCTCGGCGATACCCAGCATCAACCCGACCGCGAGGAGCGCTATGCGCAGATGCTTCGGCGCAACGAGGCCGACGGCATGATCGTGCTGGGGCACCGCCTGCCGCCCACGGCGCGCGAGATCGTCCAGCAGCGCGGTGCCGCCGCGCCGGTGATCAACGGCTGCGAGTTCGACCCCGCACTGGGCATTCCCAGCGTCCATATCGATAACGCCGCGGCCGCGCGCGTGGTGATGGAGCATCTGTATGGGCTGGGACACGAGCGGATCGCCGTGGTCGGCGGACCGCCGGACAATCCGCTGCACCAGCAACGGCTGGAAGGGGTGCGGGCGGCCAGCAAGGCGCGTGGACGCCTGCGCCAGCTGAACATCGTGCCGGGTGACTTTTCGGTGGAATCCGGCCATGCGGCTGCCATGGCGCTGCTGGACGGCATGTCTGCGCCAACGGCGATCTTCTGTTTCAGCGATCAGATGGCGCTGGGCACCCTGGCGGCCTGCCGCGATCTGGGCATCCGCGTGCCGGAGGACCTGTCCATCGTCGGCTTCGATGATCTGGCATCTTCCCGCTACCTCACGCCGCCGTTGACCACCATCCGGCAACCGATGCGGGAGATCGGTGAGCGCGCGGTCAACCTGCTGCTTGCCATCATCGAGCACATGGATGTGCCGCTGCAGCAGACGCTGGATTTCAGCCTGATGCTGCGGGGTTCAACGGCGCCACCCAGGCGTGGGTGAGGCAGGGTAACCGCCGTGAATCCTTGATCCCGAATTGACGCAGAGCTGTCAGACTCACCACAGGCCGCCCGGCAAGGGCGTGCGATCGCGCAAGGGGGTCGGCAATGCCGTTCTTGACGGACTCGACGGAAGTCGCGGTCGAAGGCATCGGCGCGGCACGTCGCATCGGCTGGATGCGCTTCGTGGGCAATGGGCTGGGCGCGATTCCCATCGCCTCGATCATTCTTGAACGTCAGGACGGCCCGTGGGCCTGGGTGTTGCTGCTGCTCAACGCGCTGGCCTGGCCGGCGCTCGCGCTGGTGCTGACCCAGCGCTCACGGCAGCCTGCGGTGGTCCAGTTCCGTTGCATGGTGGTTGATTCCTTCTTTGGCGGTGGCTGGATCGCCTTCATGGGGCTCAGCGTGATACCCAGTGCGTTGTTCGCCGCGCTGCTGGTCGCCGACAAGATCGCCGCCGGTGGGGTGAAGCTGGCGGTACGGGCCACACTGGCACTGGTGGTGGGGTTCGCGCTCACCTGGTGGGGCCTCGGGTTTCCTTACCAGCCGGTGTCATCGCAGCGCACGATCGTGCTCAGCGTGCCGTTCCTGTTCGTCTACGGCATCGGCCTCAGCATCCTCAGCTGGCAGCTGGCGCGGCGGGTGAAATCGCAGAACCGCCAGTTGAAGCGGCTGAGCCGCATGGACCCGCTGGTGGAGCTGGCCAACCGCGGCTTCCTGATCGTCCGTGCGCAGCAGGCACTGGACAAGGCGCAGGGGCAGGGTGGTTTTGCCTGCCTGCTGATGCTTGATGTGGATGACTTCAAGCGCATCAATGACTCGCACGGTCATCGCGCCGGGGACGAAGTGCTGCGCCATATCGCCTCCACCTTGCGCGCCTTCGCCCGGCCTGGCGATACCCCTGCGCGGCTGGGAGGCGACGAGTTCGTCGTGCTGCTGCAGGACTGTGCGCCCGTCGATGCGATGCATGTGGCAGAGCGGGTTCGGCTGCAACTTCTGGAGGCAGCACGGCAGGCAACCCCGGGCATCGAGTTCAGCGTCAGCATCGGAATCGCGGCGACGCCGCGCGGTGGCAGCGTAGAGGACTGGCTGGCACTGGCCGACCGCGCGCTGTACCACGCCAAGCGCCAGGGCAAGAACAACGCCAGCTATGGCGAATGAGGTGTTGCCAGGTCTCTGGCGCAGGCCAGCAGCTGGGCGGCCGTTGCCGGAGGCTTGCAGTGCACCGCCAACTGCAGCGTAGTGGTCGGCATGCCCAGTTCCAGCGCAACAAAAGCCAGGCCGCTGCGGTGCATGCTCTGCATCGAGGCCGGCACGATGGCGATACCCAGGCCGGCAGCCGCAAGGTTGATCGCTGAAGCCACCTGCGGCGCTTCCTGCTGGATGGTAGGCGCGAGGCCCTGGCTGCGGCAGGCAGCGACGACGTCTGCACTCAGGCCCTGACCCGATTTCCGCGAGAACAGGATGAAGCGCTCGTCGCGCAGCTCGGCCAGCGCGATGCTTGTCCGGCACGCCAACGGGTGATCGGCCGGCAGTACTGCCACCAGTGGCTCGGCACTGAGTTGCTGTGTCATCCGTTCACCGGTATTGGAAAACGGCGGGCGCACGATCACTGCATCGAGCTCGCCATCATCGAGGCGCCGGACCAGCGATTCACTGCCATCTTCGACCAGCTGCACCTGCACCGCCGGATGTGCCCGCTGGAAGCTGCGCATCAGCGCGGTGACCGCCTCGTTGTAGGTCGCCGATTCGGTCAGCCCCAATGTCAACGTACCGACCTCGCCGCGTGCGGCGCGCAACGCCTCCTCCTTGGCCTGGTCGACGCGCGCGAGGATGTCCTCCGCAGCTTTCCAGAATACCTGGCCAGCATCGCTGAGCACGATGCCGCGTCCCTGCCGGTGGAACAGCGGTGTGCCGATCTCTTCCTCCAAGGCGCGGATCTGCTGCCCGAGCGGCGGCTGGGCGATATGCAGGGCCTCGGCGGCCTTGGTGAAGCTCTGCAGCTGGGCAGTCATGACGAAGTAGCGCAGGTGCCGCAGTTCCATTGGAACCTCAAACGTTCTGGTGCTGTACGAACACGGTATTGGACGGTCGCCGCTGGCGGCAACATCATCGGTATCCCACGGCAGATGTCCAACGACAAGGGAGACCACATGAAAAAGACACGTCAGTTGCGCGATCTGCTCCGCCAGGGCAGCGTGATTGCGCCAGGTGCATTCGATGGATTGTCGGCACGCCTGGTGGAGCTGGCCGGCTTCGATGCGGTCTATGCCAGCGGCGGCGCCATCGCACGTTCGGCCGGCGTGCCGGACATCGGCCTGCTCGGCCTCAGCGAAGTGCTTGCGCAGGTTGAACGGATCGTCGATGCCTGCGATCTGCCGGTGATCGCCGACGCTGACACCGGCTTCGGCGGCACCGCGAATGTTGAACGCACGGTGCGCGCGTTCGAAAGGGCAGGGGTTGCCGCCCTGCATATCGAGGACCAGGCCTTCCCCAAGCGCTGCGGACACCTGGATGACAAGACGCTGGTCGACGCGGGCGAGATGTGCACGAAGATCCGTGTCGCCTGCCAGTCGCGGATCGACCCGGAGTTGATGATCATCGCGCGTACCGATGCCATCGCCTGCGAAGGCCTGGATGCGGCGATCGAACGGGCGCAGGCCTATGTGGACGCGGGCGCGGACATGATCTTCGTCGAGGCACCGGAAACGCTGGAGCAGATCGAGGTGATTTCGCAGCAGGTTCCCGGGCCGAAGCTGATCAACATGTTCCACAGCGGCAAGACGCCGCTGGTGCCGGTGGCGCGGCTGGCCGAACTCGATTACCGGCTGGTGATCATTCCCTCTGACCTGCAGCGCGCTGCGATCCGGGCCATGCAGCGCACCCTGCAGGAGATCGCAGCGACTGGCGACAGCGGGCGTGTTGCCGGCGAGCTGGCCAGCTTCGGCGAGCGTGAGACGATCGTGCGCACGGCGCGGTATCTGGCACTGGACCGGGTGTGATCCGGGCGTGATTGCGGACGTGCCGATGGACGGAGAAGGGGCGGCGGAATCCGCGTGTATTGCCTGTTCATCCTGCACCCGGAATCATCGCCGCCAATCCTCTACCATGGGCCACCCTGCCCGGACGTGCCGCCCATGCAAGACGCCCTCGTTGCCCAGCCCAAGCCCCCCGTCCCGAGGATCGCGGCCTGGCTGATGATGCTGCTGGGCATGTGGCTGGCGTTGAAGCTGGGCCTGGTGGTGACCCTGCTGTCGGGCCTGCTGGTGTTCCAGCTGACCCACCTGCTGGCCTCCACCGTGGAGGGCAAGCTGCCGCCAGGCCGGGCGCGGGCGATCGCGGTGATCGTGCTGTCAGCGGTGATCATCAGCGCGCTGGTGCTGGCCGGGATCGGCGTGGCGTCATTTTTCCGCAACGAGACCGGTGGACCGGACGCATTGCTGGCGCGGCTGATGGAGATCCTCAATTCGTCGCGGCACCAGGTGCCGGCGCTGCTGCAGCCGTACATCCCCGAGGACATGCCGGCGCTGCGCACGGCACTGAACGACTGGGCCGCCGAGCATCAGCGCCAGCTGGGCGTGGCCGGTACCTCGGTGGTGCAGGTGGGCGTACGCGTACTGATCGGTATGGTGCTGGGCGCGATGATCGCGCTGTATGACGAACTGCCGCTGCCGAAGATGGGCCCGCTGGCGCAGGAGCTGATCGGCCGCACCAGCCGCCTGGCCACTGCGTTCCGCCAGGTGGTGTTCGCGCAGGTGAAGATCTCGCTGCTCAACACCGTGTTCACCGCCATCTTCCTGCTGGGCGTGCTGCCGTTGTTCGGCGTGCACCTGCCACTGTCCAAGACCCTGGTACTGATCACCTTCATCGCCGGCCTGCTGCCGGTGGTGGGCAACATCATTTCCAACACCATCATCACCATCGTCGCGCTGTCGGTCTCGTTCTACGTGGCCGTGGCGGCGCTGCTTTACCTGATCGTGATCCACAAGCTGGAGTACTTCCTCAATGCGCGCATCGTTGGCGGCGAAATCCAGGCCCGCGCCTGGGAGCTGCTGTTGGCGATGCTGGTGATGGAAGCGGCGTTCGGCCTGCCCGGCCTGGTGGCGGCGCCGGTGTTCTACGCCTACGTGAAGCGCGAACTGGTCGACCAGCGCTGGATCTAGTACGGCAGGGTGTGACGCATTCGCCTCAGCCCGGCGCGGGGTGAGACCTTGCCGGCGCGTTCGCGGTGGCTGCGGTATACCCATGGTCACGGTTCGCGCGGCACTGGCTTGGCGCTGCCGGGACCGGCGGCTACAGTGATCCGCACTTCAGGGGAAATTTGCATGGCCGGCAAGGCATCGCCCATCGGACTGCGGACCTGGGTCTGGATCCTGGCGGGGTCGTTCGTGGTCTGTACGCTGCCGTTGATGGCCATCGCGCTGGTCCAGGGCACGCTGCGCTACAGCGCTGCCGAGGACAACCTGGTCAGCCTGCGCCAGCTGCGCCAGACCTTCGACCTGGCCAACCTGGTCTCGGCCGAACGCGGCCCGGCCAACAGCCTGCTCGGTGCCGACCCGGCCGATGCCAGCGAGCATGCGCGGCTTACGCTGCAGCTGGCGGTGGTGCGCAGGCGTGTGGACACCGCGCTGCAGCAGCTGGATGCCGTGTTCACGGCTGATCCGGGCGTGGTGGATGAGCATGGGATGCTGGCAGACGCGCAACGTCGCCTGCAGTCGGCACGCGCGGGCGTGGACCGGGTGGCAGCGCAGCCGCGCGACGCACGACGTGTCGAAGACGTGGAGCGCGCGATCAGCGGCATGTTTGCCGTGGTCGACCGCCTGCACCTGCTGACCTCGGCACAGATCAACGTACTGGTCCGGGCCGACCGCGAAGCGGCGATTCCAGCCATGCAGGGCCAGGTGCTGATCGACCTGCGCGAACACGGCGGGCGTCTGGCCTCCAACGTGATGGCGCCGGTGGCGGTACCCGGTGCCTGGCGCAACGAACAGGTGCGCGCGGCGCTGCAGACCGAGGGCCGCCTGCTGGAACTGTGGCGGCTGGCCGGCAGCCACGAATCGGTGTTCCGCAGTGATCCGACGCTGTCCTGGCATTGGGATATGGCGCGCCGGCAGTTCTTCGGCGAGTCACTGCCGATGATCGAACAGCTGATCGACGACGGACGGCGTGGCCTGCCGCCGCCGTGGACCGCTGCCGAGTTCACCACGCGCTACGTGCCGACCCTGCAGTCGCTTGAGGCGCTGCGTGACGGTTACCTGAGTGTGTCCATCGCCAGGTTCGAGCACACCCGCAACCGGGAGGCCACGCGGCTGGCGGTACTTCTGGCCACCGCGCTGGGAACCCTGGTGGTACTGGGTGTGGCGCTGCGTATCGCGCATCTGCAGATCCTGCGACCTCTGCTGCAGGCACAACGGCAGGTGATCCAGATTGCCTCCGAAGCGCCTGGGCCCGAGCAGCATGTCACCCATCCGCTGGCCGAGATGCAGCGCCTGTTCGATGCGATTGAAGTGCTGCGCGAGAAGTCGCGCGAACGCTCGGCGCTGACCAGCGAGCTGCGCCAGCTGGCCGGCACCGATGAATTGACCGGACTGCTGAACCGTCGCGCGCTGGAGGAACTGGTGCAGCAGCGCCACGACGAGGGGCGGATGAGCGCAGTGGTGATCCTGCTGGACGTTGATCGCTTCAAATCGATCAATGATGGTCATGGCCACGATGCGGGTGATGAAGTGCTGGTACAGGTGGCGCAACTGCTGCAGCGCCATCTTCGCCGCAGCGACAGCATTTCCCGCTATGGTGGCGAGGAGTTCCTGGTGCTGCTGGCCGACGGTGACCTGGCCGCTGGCCGACAGCTGGCCGAATCGCTGCGGCTTGCGCTGCAGCAGCTGGACATCGTGGTGGCCGGCGGTACCGTGCTGCGGGTGACCGCCAGCTTCGGCGTGGCCCGCGGTGCTACCGACGCCTTGGGCTGGCGGACCCTGCTGCGTGCCGCCGATGCGGCCATGTACCAGGCCAAGGCGCAGGGCCGCGACCGCGTGCGGGTCGCCGGTGGTGGGCGCATTCCACGCTGAAACATCATGTTCATCGCTGGCGCACGCATGGCTGCCTAGACTGGACCTTCGACCATTTGGCAGGAGCGCATCATGACCGTTCGCCCCGTCGTTGCTGCAGCGCTGCTGGCCGGGATGCTGGCCGGCTGTACCTCCACTTCGTCGCAGACCGCTGCGGATGCGCCACGCCACCCCTCGGTTGCCGCCGACCTGAGCCCGGTGCCGGCTTTCACCGGCGGCGGTGCGGGTTGGAGCATTGAGATCGCCTCCACCGGCCAGGGCAACCACGATGCCAGCCTCAGCGCTGACGGCCGTACCCACAAGGGCACGCTGCGCTATCCGGGGCAGCCGGCCGATGCACCGAGCTCGCTGATCGTGCTCAACGGCGAGCTTGGCCAGCAGCCCGCCATCGTCGAGATCAAGCGTGAGTCGTGTCGCACTGCCGAAGGTGTGGACACCCTGGCCAGCGTGCAGGTGACGATGGAAGGGCAGCCGCAGCGCCGCGGTTGTGGCCACCTGGCCGTGTACTGATCCTGTGCGCCGTCGTGCTTGAGATTCCAACCCTGCACACCGTGCGCCTGCGGCTGCGTCCACAGCAGCTGGATGACTTCGGCGTCTATGCCGCGTTCCTGGCCTCGCCGCGTGCGCGGGGCATGGGCGGGCCGTTCGGTGAGGTGGCGGCGTGGGGGCAGTTCTGCCATGACCTCGCCAGCTGGCATCTGTTCGGCCATGGCGCGTTGATGATCGAGCGTGCCGATACGGGAGCCTGCATCGGCCAGGTCGGGATCAATCATGGCCCGCTGTTCCCGGAAAAGGAACTGGGCTGGCTGCTGTATGACGGCCATGAAGGGAAGGGCTTCGCTACCGAAGCGGCCGGCGCGCTGCGCGACTGGGCCTTCGTGGTGGCGCAGCTGCCGACCCTGGTCAGCTACATGGCATCGGACAACCTGGCGTCGCAGGCCGTTGCACAGCGGCTGGGCGGCGTGCTGGACGATCACGCCGTGCGCAGTGATGCCGATGATCTGGTGTATCGCTACCCGCGCTGACGCCTAGCTGCCCGTGGCCGGGGCCTGTACCGTGCGGCCGAGCGCCTTGGCGACGCCTTCGCGCTTCTCGATCAGGAATTCCATCAGGGCGCGCACGCGCGGTGGCATCTGCTCGCGCGAAGGCACGTACAGGTAGAAGCCGGGGAACGGTGCCGACCACGCCGGCATCAGGCGGACCAGGCGCCCATCGGCCAGCATCGGCTGCAGTGACAGATCGATATGCTGCATCACGCCCAATCCCTGCAGCGCGGCGCGGATCATGCCCTCATCGTCGTTGGTGACATAGCGTCCGCGCGGTTCCACTTCAAAGTCATGACCGGGCTGGCCCGGCGTGCTGAATTCCCAGGCATAGACCCCGCCGCTGCCGGTCTGCCGGTAGCCCAGGCACTCGTGGGCGGCCAGTTCGGCGGGCGTGGTGGGCGTGCCATGGCGGGCCAGGTAGGCCGGCGAGGCGACCACCACCATTTCCAGCATCGGCGTGACCGGCACGGCGATCATGCCTTCGGCCAACCGCTCGCCAAGGCGGATGCCGGCGTCACAGCCGTCGGCAACGATGCTGGACAGGCCGTCGTCCATCACCAGCTCTATGCGCAGCTCGGGGTAGCGCGCGAAGAACTCCGGTAGATGCGGTTCGATCAGCGTCTTGGCAGTCAGGCGCGCGGTGTTGATGCGCAGCAGGCCGGACGGAGCGTCATGGCTGGCGCGCAGGTCGCGTACTGCGGTTTCGATGGTGCTCAGCGATGGCCGCAGTGCGTCGAACAGGCGCTGGCCTTCCTCGGTGAGCGACATGTCACGGGTGGTCCGGTGCAGCAGGCGTACCCCCAGCTGTTTCTCCAGGGTCTTCAGGCTCTGCGACAACGCCGGGCGCGAGACCCCCATCTCAACGGCCGCTTTGGTGAAGCTGCGGTGGTGGGCGATGTGGGCAAACCAGGCCAGCTGGGGCAGCAGGGCCGGGTTGATCGGGCTGGGGGCGCTCATGGGGCTCGGTCGGCAGGACGGCGGGAGAAGATGGCGGCACAGGTTGTCGCTCTTTGGTAATTGCAGCTTACTACTTTGGTTGTGATTGGCCGCTTTTTCGGCCCCAATCCCGGGTCTATCGTGCTTGCAACGGCGACACCCGTCGCCCCCCGCCGCTATCGAGGAGCCGCAGCATGGAAACCATCAACATCCAGAATCCGGACATGGCCTGGCCGATCGCCGCCGACCTGCATTTCCCGCCGGACTTCGACCGCAACCGGGTCTATCCCGCGATCATCAGCATGCATCCGATCGGCAGCTGCAAGGAGCAGACCGCCGGCAACATCTACGGTGAGGCCCTGGCTCGCGAGGGCTACGTGGTGATCGCCTATGACGCCAGCTTCCAGGGCGCCAGCGGTGGCGAGCCGCGTCGGGTCGAAGACCCGACCCAGCGCGTGGAGGATGTACGCCGCGTGGTCGACCATCTGGTCACCCTGCCGTACGTGGATGCCGAACGCATCGGCGTACTGGGCATCTGTGGCGGTGGTGGCTACGCGATCAACGCCACCATGACCGAGCGCCGCATCAAGGCGGTCACCAGCATCACCGGTGTCAACTTTGGCCGGCTCAGTCGTGAGGGCTTTGGCGGATTCGATCCGATCGGCACGCTGGAGGCCATCGCTGCCCAGCGCACCGCCGAGATGCGCGGCGGCGAGGCCCGTGTGGACCTGTTCCTGCCGCCTTCGGTGGAACAGGGGCGCGCCGCCGGCATCACGGATATCGATGTGCTGGAGGCCACGGACTATTACCGCACGCGCGAGCCGCAGCCCAACGGCGTGGTCAGTGCGCTGTTCTCGCATCGCGGTGCAGCGGTGGGCTGGGATGCCTTCCACCTGGCCGAAGTCCTGCTGACCCAACCGTTGCTGGTGGTGATCGGTGACAAGCCGGGTGGCTTTGGTGCCTACCGCGATGGCCTGGAGATCCATGGCCGTGCGGCGTCGAAGCACAAGCAGTTGAAGGTGGTGGAAGGCTGGTCGCATTACGACCTGTATGACAAGCCGGAGCCGGTGCGCGAGGCCCTGTCAGCGGTCGTTCCCTTCTTCAAGCAGCACCTGTGAGCTGATGTGGCAGGTTGTGCCGGCCACGGGCCGGCATCATCTGTACGCGGAGTACTCCGCCCAGTCATCGAGATCGGCCAGTTCCGGCGCCAGCGCATGTTCGACCGCGCGGCGCAGCAGTGCCGGCGCGACGTAGTGCCGGTGCGCGGCATCGATCAGCGCCATGTACAGGCGGCCGAACGCATTGCGGGTCTGCACGCGCGAGCCGAGGCTGATCTCGACGTGGCCATCGGCACAGCGCTGCACCCGCACGCTGCTGCGGAAGCGCAGGTGGCGATCATCGGCACCGAGCAGCACTTCGGCGCAGGTGTCCCCGTCATCGATGTGCGCGTCCAGCACCGGATAGCGACCGGCGAACAACCGGCTGCGGTCGGTCGACAGCAGTGACGATACCGGGCAGCCGAGCGGCGACGTACGCAGCCGCAACGGCGCCACGAGGCGGTTACGCAGTGCCATCAGGTGGCCCACGCCGGTGGGCGGATTGCGCAGGAAGCCTTCCAGTACATCGGCCAGCAGTACCGACGCGGAGTGATGCGCGACCTGCGCGCTGTCCAGGCACAGCGTGGTCTGGTCCTGGTAGTGGCTGTGCGGCAGCGCAGTGGCCAGCAGCCCGTCGCTGTGTGGTGCCTGCGACTGGACCGGGTAGGCCGGTGTGGCGCGTTCGACGAACCCGCGCAGCGGCCGCAGTGGAATCCGGCGCAGCGGACCGAGCAGGGCACGGGTACGCGCGCACAGCTGAGCACTCAGGCTGGGGGGGGCGGCCTGCAGCGACAGCTGCAGCAGTGGCGCTGCCGAGAGTGCAGTGGCCGATGGCCAGTGGGCATCGGGCAGTACCTCGGTCAGGCTGGGGATATCGGCCGCATTGCGTTGAACCTGTGCACGGGCCTGCTCATCCATCGCCCCGGCCAGCTCATTGCTGTGGCAGGACAACGCGAACAGCGCCGGATGTGTGCGATGGTTCGATGCGAACTGGTGCCACGTGCCGCCGCCGAAGCGCACGGTGAACAGGCAGTCCGGTGGAATGCGGATGCGCCGCAGCGTGCGTGCGAAGGCAGCGGGATCGCGCGCCAGCTGCGCGTCGGAGGCGGTGGCGAAGCGCAGCTCGGCGCCCGCGCTTCCGGCGATGGCGGTGAACGTGCGCGGGCCTGCATGGCGATGAAACGGGTGACCACCGGCACCGACGGTGAAGCTGTACAGCGAGGAGGCGTTGCCCTGCTGCAGATGCATGCCGCCCAGTCGCGCCGAAGGCTCGTCCAGCGCATCGATGAAGGCCGGGTGGTGGCGCTGGCGCTGGCTGGCGTCGGTCACCAGCGCATCACCGGCACCGATGCCGAGCTGCGCGATCAAGGTGACTTCGGTCGGGCTTCCGCCCTCCTGCCCCGGAAGCTGCACCCCTGGAAACGAACGGCGGTCGCGGGTCGAACCAGGCATGGTCATGCTCCTTGGCGGGGCGGTTCAGCGGGCAGGGGACTTGCGGCGCGCGCGTGCTTCGCGCTTCAGCGGGCCGCCGACCGGACACACTTCGGCTGCCCAGGAAAACAGCGTGTTGGCCAAGCGGTCGGGCACCTGCCGGAAGTAGACGAACTGGCCGCGCTTCTCGCGTTCGATCAGGCCGGCTTCCTCGAGGATGCGCAGGTGGCTGGATAGCGCAGGCTTGCTGAAGTCGAAGCGTTCGGCCAGCTCGCCCGCGCTCAGCTCACCGGCGCTGAGATAGGCCAGGATCTGGCGGCGGGCGGTGGAGGCGAGGGCTTCGAAGATACGGTCCATGGCGAGCTAATTAACTAATTCGTTAACTGATACTCCTCCCGCCAGCGGCGGCTGTCAAGCCATGACCCGTTGCGCGTGGCGCCCGGGCTTTGCCATCCTCCCTGCTGTTTTCCGTAGCGTGGAATCCCGATGCGTCCTGTGTTCTGGCTGGCTTTGGCCCTGCTGCCCACCCTGGCGGTGGCGCAACCTGCGCGTACTGCAAAGGCCAAGGCCCCAGCGCAGGATCCCTTCAGCGAGCTGTTCGATACTGCCTGCATGCAGCACATCGGTGCCCCGGCGCGGTTGCAGTCGCTGATGGAATCCAATGGGCTGTCGCCGTTGCAGCCCGCCGAAGCCGCGACGCTGTTGCAGGGGCAATCGGGCGTGGCCTGGATGGTGCCTCTGGCCAGTGGCCGCTATGCGGTGAGCTGGGCTGACGATGGCACGTGTACGGTCTACGCCGAAAAGGCCGACGCGGCGGTCGTGCAGAAGGGATTCGCCCGGTTGGTGCAGGCCGCACCGAAGCCGTTGCAGGTGCGGTCGCTGCCAGGGCGTGGGCCGCTGTCGGCTGATCAGGTGGCCATCCAGTACGGCTGGGCCACGCCGGGGCAGGGCAAGCTGCAGGTGCGATTCCGCCTGGTCACACGGCAGGCGGCCGAAGCCGGCGTGCAGGCGATGGCCTCGGCGGCCCCGGGCGAAGCGATGCTGGCGCAGGGCGCGCCTGGGCCCTGAAGGGCCCACGCTCGCGATTCAGCCTTTCACGCGGCAAGTGGTATATCGTTTATCGATAAATTCACCCGGGGCGGCGAGGCCACCCCAATGCCGGAGGCCGCTTGACCGCTCGTCCCGCCCGCGCCAGACCCGCGCGAGGCTTGTTCACCCTGGCCCAGGCCGCCGTACAGGCGGTGCGGGCGATGTGCTGGCTGGGCATCCTGGCCGCACTGCTGGCCGTGCCGCTGGTCGCCCACGACCGCAGCTGGCTGCTCGACAGCATCCACGACGCTGATGCCGCTGCCGTGCATGGCAGCGACCTGTTCCTGCATTTCTGCCTGGGCCTGGGCGCGATCGTCGCGCTGCTGGTGCTGTGCCTGATGTTCCTGCGCCACCTGCTGCGGCTGTTGAAGTCGGCGGCGCGCGAGCGGCCGTTCACCCACGCCAATGCACAGCGCCTGCAGCGCATGGCCTGGCTGATGCTGTCGATGGAGGTGCTGTCGATCCTGATCGGCGCCTACGCCGCCTGGATGGGCCCGGACTTCACCTGGATGGAGGTGGGCGGCGGCATGTCGATCACCGGCCTGGTCGCGGTGCTGATGCTGTTCGTGCTGGCACGCGTGTTTGCCGTGGGTGCGGCAATGCGCGATGACCTCGACGGTGTCATCTGATGGCGATTGTCATCACCCTGGACCGCATGCTGCAGGAACGGGGCATGACCCTGTCCGAGCTGGCCGGGCGCATCGACATCACCCTGGCCAACCTGTCGATCCTGAAAACCGGCAAGGCGCGCGCCATCCGCTTTTCCACACTTGATGCGATCTGCCGTGAGCTGCAGTGCACGCCCGGTGACCTGCTCGGGCATGACCCGGCGCAGGCGCAGGCGCAGGAGGCTGACTGAGTGTTTCCCCTTTTCCCTTACCTACTGACGAAACGGACCTGAAATGGAATGGTTGGCTGACCCCTCGATATGGATGGGCCTTGCAACCCTGGTCGTGCTGGAGATCGTTCTCGGCATCGACAATCTGGTGTTCATCGCGATCCTGGCCGACAAACTGCCGCCGCACCAGCGTGACCGCGCGCGGGTGATCGGCCTGGCGCTGGCCCTGCTGATGCGGCTGGTGCTGCTGGCCGCGCTGGCATGGATCATGAAGTTGACCGAACCGCTGCTCACGCTGTTCGACCACAGCTTCTCCGGGCGTGACCTGATCCTGCTGGGCGGTGGTCTGTTCCTGCTGTTCAAGGGCACGATGGAACTGCACGAGCGACTGGAGGGCCGCCAGCATGAGGACAATGGCAAGAAGGTCTACGCCAGCTTCGCGATGGTGGTGGCTCAGATCGTGGTGCTCGACGCGGTGTTCTCGCTGGACTCGGTGATCACTGCGGTCGGCATGGTCGACAACCTGGGCGTGATGTACGCCGCGGTGACCATCGCGATGGCGCTGATGCTGGTGGCCAGCAAGCCGCTGACCCGCTTCGTGAACAAGCATCCCACGGTGGTGGTGCTGTGCCTGGGCTTCCTGTTGATGATCGGTTTCAGCCTGGTGGCCGAGGGCCTGGGCTACAAGATCCCGAAGGGTTATCTGTACGCGGCGATCGCCTTCTCGATCCTGGTTGAAGCCTTCAACCAGTGGGTGCGCTTCAATCGCGAGCGCAACGAGCGTCGCCAGCCGTTCCGCCAGCGTACCGCCGACGCCGTGCTGCGCATGCTGGGCGCGCGCCCGGCCAATGGCCACGACGACGAAAACGCTGACGAACACGTCGATGCCGAAGAGCGGTTGCAGCCGGCCGAGCACGAGATGATCCGCAGCGTGCTGGGCCTGGCTGATCGCCCGGTGTCGAGCGTGATGACCGTGCGTGCCGACGTGCAGTGGATCGACCTGGCACGTGGGCAGGAGGATGTGGTGGCACGCCTGGTGGCATCGCCGCACACCCGCCTGCTGGTGGGTGATGGCGACCTGGACAGCCTGCGCGGCGTGGTGCAGAGCCGCGACCTTCTGGCCGACCTGCTGCAGGGCAGGCCGCTGCAGCTGGAGGGCAACCTGCGCGAGCCGCAGTACGTGCTGTCCAGCGCCAGCGCACTGCAGGCGCTGGAACTGATCCGCCAGCACCCGGTGCCGTTGGCGGTAGCGGTGGACGAGTACGGCAGTGTGGAAGGCCTGGTGACCGCCAACGATCTGCTGGCGGCCATTGCCGGTGACCTGGTCGACACCCAGGACGAGCGCTATGGCGTGGAGGCGCAGGGCGAGAACCAGTGGGAGGCCGACGGTGCGCTGACCCTGGACGACCTGCAGCGCCTGGCCGGCGTGTCGCTGCCGCGCAGTGCCGACTACATGACCATCTCCGGACTGGTACTGGAGCAGTTGGGTCGCCTGCCGGACATCGGTGACACGGTGGAGATTGCGGATGTACGCATCACCGTACTGGCAATGGAGAAGCGTCGCATCGCCCGCCTGCGGGTGGAGCGCATCGGGCTTTCGTAGAGTCGAGCCTGCTCGACTGGCCCTCTGTAGAGTCGAGCCATGCTCGACTGCTTCCTGAGCAGCCGGGTACGGGCCCGGCTCTACACAACACTGCCGGCAACCGTCACCATGGCGGGCCCGCTTTCTTTCCAGGATGGTTGCAGTGCTGAGTACGATCGGTTTGTTGATGGGCCTGTATGTGGCCTGGCGCCTGTTCTGGCCACTGCGCATGCCCATCTGGATGAAGGTCGTGCTGTCGCTGCTGCTGGTGAGCGTTGCCGTGCAGCTGCGCATCGTCGCCATGTTCTGGGGCACGATGGCCTCGCCGGAAATCCCGAAGCTGGCCATCGCCTCGTTGGCCACGGGTTCGACTGCCGTACTGCTGCTGGCGCTGTTCCTGCTAGTGCTGGACGCGGGCCTGTTGGTGTCGCGCATCCTGCGCAGGCCACGTGCTGTATCGGCGTTGCGCGCGCCGAAGCTGCGCTCGGCGGCGGGTGTGCTTGCGCTGCTGGTCAGCGCCTATGGCGTCAGCCAGGGAATGGCGGTGCCCAAGCCCAGGCAGATCGAGGTGAGCATCGCCGGGTTGCCGGCCGGGTTCGACGGCTATCGCGTGCTGCAGCTGACCGACATCCATGCCAGCCGCCTGCTGACCGGCGACTGGGTGCGCAGGGTGGTGGAGGAGAGCAACGCACTGAAGCCGGACCTGATCGTGATCACTGGCGATCTGATCGACGGCAGTGTCGAGGCCCGTCGCGACGACGCGCGTCCGTTGGCCGACCTGCAGGCGCCGGATGGCGTCATTGCCATCACCGGCAATCACGAGTACTACGCGCAGTACCAGGAGTGGATGCAGGCGTTCCGCGCACTGCACATGCAGGTGCTGGAGAACAGCCACCTGCAGGTGCGGCGCGGCGATGCGGCGCTGACCATCGCCGGTGTCACCGATCCGGTGGCCGCACGCTACGGTCTGCCGCTGCCGGACCTGGAGGCCGCGCTGGCCGGTGCTGATCCGGGCGCGCCGGTGATCCTGCTCGACCATCGCCCGCGCAACGCACGCGAGGCGGCCGCGCGTGGGGTAAAGCTGCAGTTGTCCGGGCATACACATGGCGGCCAGATCATCGGCATGGACCAGCTGGTGAAGCGCGCCAATGGCGGTTTTGTGTCCGGCCGCTACGAGGTGGATGGCATGACACTGTACGTGAGCAATGGCGCCGGCCTGTGGGCCGGTTTCCCGGCACGCATCGGCGTTCCTTCGGAGATCACCCTGGTGACGCTGCGCCGCGCGCCGTGACCCCTGACAAACCACAGGGAAGGAACCATGGCCCATCCCCGCGCACCCATGGAACGTCTGATCCGCGCCAATGCGGACGAGATCAATCGGCTGCGCCAAGCCATCCGCGAAGCCGCTGGCGCGCGCTGGCGTGGCCCGGAAGAAATGCAGCAGCACGCGGCAGCCTGCGCGGAATACAACCAGCGCTATGAACAGCTTGCGTTCCCGGGTGGCTACGCCAATGCACTGAAGCAACTGGCTGAGCAGGATCCGAATACGGTGGATGTCGTGCTGACCTTCCTTGAGGTGCGGCCCTACTTCTTCCGTTCCGGATATATGTGGAAGACGCTGCTGAAGCGTGTGCAACGGGCACCGATGGGTGTGAAGCAGCAGGCCCGGATGCAGAAGATCCTCGATGCCTACGCTGCCTATCGCGCCACACGTGACGGCTGATGGGGACGACATGATGGGGTCAGATCCCTTCGCCTTTGGCAAAGGGATCTGACCCCGGCCCGTCAGGCCGCTCGCAGCGGCGGCCGCGCATGCGCACTTCGACGCAGCGCTTGCGCCCGCTTGGCGATCCAGCGCACCACGAAGGCGGTGAACAGCAGCGCCGACGGCACCGCATACCAGAAGTTGCCCGGCACGCGCTTGAAGTACGAGTAGGTGAAAACCGCCGCGATGATCCACATGCCGGTGACGTGCAGGCGACGCCAGGCCGTGGGTCCCATGCGCCGGGCGAGCCCCCGATGCGAGGTGATGGCCAGCGCCAGGATGGCGATGTAGCCCACCGTGCCCGGGAGGTTGGCCAGCGCTGAGCGTGCTGGCCAGAATGCCGGGTTGAGGATGCCGAAACTGGTGATGGCGATGGCATGCAGCAGGTGCGAGAACGCGAAGGACAGGCCGATGATGCGCCGTTCGCGCAGCAGGAACCGGGTGAACGGGCTGGGCAGCAGGCTGGCGAACGACGATGCCGTGAACGCTGCCAGGAACAACAGGAACGATGTGCGTGCAGTGACCCGGATCGCGGCTCGGCTGCCTTCGGCCGCATCGGGATACAGGGCGAAGGCCGCCAGCGCGAAGGCGATCAGGACCACCGCCACGGACACGAACAGGCGCCAGCCGTGCAGGAAGGGAGTATTGGATGCAGCCATGGTGAGACCTCGAAGTAGGGGGGCGGTAGTGCCGGCCGCTGGCCGGCAATCTCAGAAAGCAGGCAATGCGACCAGCACGCCCGCCGCGCACAGCTCGCCCAGAACAGGCACGCAGGCAATGCGCAATGCGTCCGCTGCCTCGCCATGTGTTTCGGACAGCAGCTGCAGTGCTTCATCCACCGACGCGCTGTCGTCACCGAACACCGACAGCAGCGCGTAGGCCGGCGGTGACAGTTCCTCGGTCTGCAGGCTGAAATCGGCGAGGCGCTGGATCACCAGCAGCGTGGGAGCCGTGCTCAACACCGGCTCCAGCGCCCCGTCCTCATGTACTGGCCACTGGTAGCCAAGCACCCGCACCAACGGCGAAACCGCCAGCACATCATTGCCTACGGGAGCGCGCTGCAGCGGCCGCCCGCCGTCACGCGTTTCAATGTGCAGCGACTGCTGCGTGCTCTCGTAGTGCGCCAGTTCTGCTGCCCAGCCCGGCAGTGCCAGCGTGTCCTGCACTGCCAGCCAGGCCGCGAACTCGCCGGCGATCCGTGGGAACAACGGGGTGTGACAGATGTGGCTGGCGTAGTAGTGCTCCACGATGTCGCGCCAGCGCGACGTGCCCAACTGTTGCTGCAGTCGCGGCAGGCTGCTGGCCAGCAGGGTGTCCAAGCTGTCGATGCACAGGCGGCGGTAGACCGCCATCCGCCGCGCCTCGATGCCATCGGGTGCGGTCTTTGCAGGGTCGCGCACATGATCGGCCCAGCGCCGTTGCAGGGTCGCCAGCGACTCAGCCATGGGCCACCTCGGGCCAACGTGCCTCGGCCTGCGCCTGGCGGATCTGCCCGACCTCGGCCAGCAATTCGGCAAGCGGGGGGAAGTTGAAGTCGCGTTCGAGCAGCGTGGGGCGAACGCCCACCCGCGCATAGGCCTCGCGCAACAGTGCCCAGACCACGCCTTTCACCGGTGCACCATGGGTATCGATCTTGAAGCCATCGTCTTCATCGAAGTGGCCCGCCACATGCAGCGAGGCGACGCGGTGGGCCGGCACGCGGGCCAGGAATTCGAAGGCGTCATAACCATTGTTGCAGGCGTTGACGAAAACGTTGTTGACGTCCAGCAGCAGGTCGCAGTCGGCTTCGGCGAGCACGGCGTTGATGAAGTCGATCTCGCTCATGTCCGCGCCGGCAACGGCGTAGTAGGAGATGTTCTCCACGGCGATGCGTCGGCCCAGCATGTCCTGCACCTGGGCGATGCGACCGGCGATATGGTGAACGGCCTCGGCGGTGAACGGCAGCGGCAGCAGGTCGTAGACGTGGCCACCGGCAGCGCAGTAGCTCAGGTGTTCGCTGTACAGCTGCACCTGGTGCAGGTCGAGGAAGGCACGCGTCTGGGCCAGCAGGGTGCGGTCCAGCGGATCAGGACCGCCCAAAGAAAGCGACAGGCCGTGGCAGGTCAGGGGGTGGCGTTCGCTCAACCTGCGCAGCGCTGCACCGTGTGCACCGCCGACGCCGATCCAGTTGTCGGGCGAAACTTCGAGGAAGTCGATGGCACCGGCCGGCATGGCCAGCAGTTCGTCGATCAGGCCACGACGCAGGCCAAGACCGGCGGCATTGGAAGGCAGGGGCAGGGTCATGACGGTTGCTCCAGGGAGAGGGCGCCGCCTCGGAGGCGGCGCCGGTTGAACGTCGATCAATCGGCGACGCGGGAGAACAGGCCCTTCGGCATCGGCTTGCCGTTGGCGGTGTAGACGCTGCGCAGGTAGTCGTGCGCTTCCTGCTCGCTGATGTAGCCGTCGTGGTCGGTGTCGATGCGGTCGAACTCGGCGGCACGCTTGGCGGCCACGGCGTTGAACTCGGCACGCGAGACCCGGCCATCGTGGTCGCGGTCGGTGCGGGCAAACGAGGCGTCGCCGCACTTGCCTTCGCCACACTGGCCCTCGGCCACCTTGGCCTTGCCGGCGGGCTTGCCGGTGGCGGTCTTGTTGGCCCCGCACTTGCCTTCACCGCACTTGCCTTCGGCGGCGGCGCTCATGGCCACGGCACTGATCGCCAGTGGCTGGATCGCCGCAGCCTGGCCGGCCAGCAGCAGGCCACCGGCCAGGGCGATGCCGACGGCACCGATGCGCGGCAGGCGGGAGGAGAGGGTGTTCTTGGTCGAGACGGACATGGTGGTGACTCCTTGGGAATGCACGCGGGGCGTGCGGGATGGACGCCGCTTGAAGGCGACGGAAACGAAGGGAAGAAGCGCGGTGAAGGGGCGAAGCGGATCAGGCGTTGCGGCGACGGCGCAGTACGTAACCCACCAGCAGCACACCACCGAGCAGGGCGCCGCCGAAGCCGATGCCGGGCAGCAGCGCGGCAACCGGCAGCAGCAGGGCGATCAGGCTGACGCCCCAACCCAAGCCGTCATTGCCAACGGGGGCGTGCTGTGAGCCGGCCAGCAGTCGGTCCACGCTGAGTGCGCCACCGCCGTTGAGGATCAGTGGCAGCAGCATGGCCAGGAACAGCAGCGGCAGCTTGAAGTTGCCGTAGCCCTGGTCGGTGATCGCATAGCCCTGCCAGAGTTCGCCCAGGCCGTTCCATTGGTCGGGCCAGTGCACGGCGGCGATGGCGACCACGGTCAGCACCCAGAACACATAAGCCACCGAGCGCGTGGCCAGGCCGAGCAGCAGCATCACTGCACCCACCAGTTCCAGCCAGGTGGCCAGCTGCCAGTTCAGTGATGCGGGCAGGGTGGAGAATGGGAATGGGAAGCGACCTTCCAGGTCGGCGAACCAGTTCTGGCCGCCCAGCTTCTCGCGGCCGGATTCAAAGAACTCCCAGGCCAGCAGGGTGCGCAGCGCCAATGGCGAGAGCCAGCGGCCGACGGCGTCCAGGCGGGGGGTATACACGGAAGAGGCGGTGCTGATCATGGTGGTGTCCTGCGGGCCAGTGGGCGATGGAGGCCATTTCAGGCGGCGCAGGTATCGGCAACGTGTGCCGTTGCCCGGGGTTTTGTCAGCGACTGTGGCTGCGGCCGGGGTTTCGTACAGTCAGATACAAAGACGATGCGTTGACGCACATCGGGGCGTTGCGCGCCCCCGTGCGGGGAGCGATATCCACCCGGTAGCGCCCGGCCAGGCACGGCACCCGAATGTATCCCACTGTAGAAACCCGCCTGCGCCCTACAGTCCGGTACAACTCCGCGCCGCGGAGAAACAGCGGCGATACACCGGCAGGCGGAAATGGCCACTCCCAACACCGGAGTGCCACCCATGATCCGTACCTCGTTGCTTGCCGCTGCTCTCGCCCTTGCCGGCGCCGCCGCCCCCGCCTTCGCCAGCCAGGCCGATACCGCTGCACCGCCCACCGTCATCCTGGTGCACGGCGCCTTCGCCGATGGCTCCAGCTGGAGCAAGGTCATCAGTACCCTGCATGACTGGAAGCTGCCGGCGGTGGCCGTACAGAATCCGCTCACCTCGTTGGCCGACGATGTCGCCGCCACCCGTCGCGCGATTGCCGCCGCACCCGGCAAGGTGGTGCTGGTCGGCCACAGCTGGGGTGGCACGGTCATCACCGAAGCGGGCAATGACCCGAAGGTGCAGGCGCTGGTGTACGTGGCGGCCTTCGCACCGGATGCAGGGCAGTCTTCGGCGCAACAGGGCGAAGGTTTCCCGGTCGGTCCGGGCCTGGCCCAACTGCAGGAAAGGGATGGCTACCTGACGTTGCCGGCTGATGCCATCGCCCAGGACTTCGCGCCGGACGTGATGAAAAAATCGGCCGCACTGCTGTACAGCACGCAGGTCCCGTTGAAGGCCAGCGCGCTGGGCGAGGTGGTGAACGTTGCGGCGTGGCGCAGCAAGCCGAGCTGGTACGTGCTCAGCCGCGATGACCGCATGCTGTCGCCGCAACTGCAGGCCGCGACCGCACGTCGCATCGGTGCACAGCTGCAATCGATCGGCAGCAGCCATGTGTCGCTGCTTTCGCATCCGGCGCAGGTGGCCGACAGCATCCTGGAAGCGGCAGGGGTGAAGCCGGCGGAACTGCCGCTGGCCGAGCAGGGGGGCTGAGCGATGGCCGCACTGCGAGGGTACGCATTGCCGCTGTTGCTGGGGCTGCTGGGCGGAGCGGCGTTGCTGCTGGCATGGCCCGGTGCGGATGCCGGCGCGCAGCCGCTCGATGCCGCACCGATGGCGGGGTTCGACGGTGGCGGGCCCTGGCACAACAGCCCACCGCTCACACTGAAGCAGTTGCAGGGGCAGGTGGTGCTGGTCGAGTTCTGGACCTACACCTGCAGCAACTGCCTCAACGTGGCGCCCTATGTCCACCAGTGGCATGCGCGATACGCGTCGCAGGGCCTGATGGTGATCGGCGTGCATACACCGGAATTCGCCTATGAAGGGCTGCCCGGCAACGTGCGCAAGGCCATCGTACGGTTGGATATCACCTGGCCGGTGGTGCAGGACAACCAGTACCGGATCTGGAACGCGTGGGGCAACCGCTTCTGGCCCGCGCTGTACCTGCTCGGCCGGCAGGGGCGGGTGGTCTACCGCCATTACGGCGAGGGCGACTACGCACGTACCGAAAGCGAGATCCAGCGCCTGCTGGCCAGCCCCTGAGCCGCGCTACCATGGCCGCGCCGCGCGGCGCTGTCCCCCTGCCTTCATCGAGAACGCAATGAACCATGTACCGCACATCCTGGTCGTCGACGATGACAGCGAGATTCGCCAGATGCTGGCCGACTACCTGCAACGCAACGGCCTGCGCGTGAGCCAGGCCGACGGTGGCCGGGCCATGCGCGCGCTGATGGATACCCATGCCGTGGATCTGGTGGTGCTGGACGTGATGATGCCGGGCGAGGACGGCCTGAGCCTGTGCCGCAACCTGCGCGCCGGCAAGCATCGTGCGGTGCCGGTGGTGCTGCTGACCGCCCGCGACGACGAGACCGACCGCATCATCGGCCTGGAAATGGGCGCTGACGACTACGTGACCAAGCCCTTCTCTTCGCGCGAACTGCTGGCACGCATCAATTCGGTGATCCGCCGCACCCGGATGCTGCCGCCGAATCTGCAGGTGAGCGAAGCAGGTCGCCAGCTGGCCTTCGGCGAGTGGCGCCTGGACACCACCGCACGCCACCTGCTGGATGCGCAGGACACCGCCTATCCGCTCAGTGGCGCCGAGTTCCGCCTGCTTCGCGTGTTCCTCGATCACGCCAATCGGGTGCTCAGCCGCGACCAGCTGCTCAGCCTCACCCAGGGCCGCGATGCCGAACTGTTCGATCGCTCGATCGACCTGCTGGTCAGCCGCGTGCGGCAGCGCCTGGGTGACGACGCACGCGAGCCGACCTACATCAAGACCGTGCGCAGCGAAGGCTATGTGTTCAGCGTGCCGGTGCAGTTGCTGGGACCGGACGAATGAACACCACCGCACGCCGTCCACGCTGGCCGCGCACGCTGTCGGCGCGGCTGCTGCTGGTGTTGCTGGGCGGACTGGCCCTGGCCCACGCACTGTCCTTCGGTCTGCTGTTCTTCGAACGCTACCAGTCCACCCGCAGCATGATGCTGCGCAACCTCGATGAAGACGTGGCCGTGAGTGTCGCGCTGCTGGAGCACCTGCCCGAGGACCAGCGCGATGCCTGGGTGCCGCGGCTGGAGCGGCGCACCTACCGTTACCTGCTGCGCCCGGCTGCGGCTGGGCCGGGACTGCAGACCGATCGTGCACGCCAGGTCACGGCGATCATCGACGACAGCCTGCAGCACCGCTATCCGTTGCAGGCGCGCCAGGTGGCTCGCCTGCCGGAGCGGTTCGAGGTGGAACTGCGCCTGCACGACGGCACACCCTTGACCATTGAAGTCACTCCGTCGGGCCTGCCGCTGGCACGTTGGCTGCCCGCCGTGCTGCTGGTGCAGCTGGCGCTGCTGCTGGTGTGCGCATGGTTGGCGGTGCGCCTGGCCATGCGCCCGCTGCAGCAGCTGTCGCATGCGGTGGAGCATCTGCAGCCGGGCAAGGACGGGCCTGCACTGCCTGAAGACGGCCCTGCGGAAGTGGGCGGCGCGGCGGCCGCACTCAATGCACTGCAGGCACGCATTCGTGGCCATGTCAGTGAGCGCCTGCAGATCCTGGCCGCGATCTCGCACGACCTGCAGACCCCCATCACGCGCATGAAGCTCCGGGTGGAGACCCTGCCTGAAGACAGCACCCAGCAGCGGCTGCTGGCCGACCTCGACCACCTGGGTCAACTGGTGCGTGAGGGCGTGGCCTATGCGCGCAGCAGCCACGTCGCCAGTGGCGCGCCGGTGTCGATGGACCTGGGCGCGTTCCTGGCCAGTGTGGTCGGCGATTACGAGGACATGGGCAAGCCGGTCAGTGGTGGTGCGCCCGCTGGACTGGTCGTGCAGACCTGGCCGCAGCCGCTGCGCCGGGTGGTCGGCAATCTGGTCGACAACGCGTTGCGCTACGCCGGTGCCGCCGAGATCGAGGCGGGCCGCGATGAGGCCGGAAGGGTGTGGATCGGAATTTCCGACCGTGGCCCCGGCATTCCCGAGGGCCAGCTGCAGGCAGTGCTGGCGCCGTTCCACCGGCTGGAAAGCTCGCGCAATCGCGATACCGGCGGGACCGGCCTGGGCCTGGCCATCGCGGTGCAGCTGGCGCAGTCGCTGGGCGGCTCGCTGCGGTTGCACAACCGCGAGGGGGGCGGCCTGCGGGCGGAGCTGCAGCTGCCGGGGTAATTGGCGCGGTCAGAGCATCCACGCACGGCGCGGATCTATGGCAATCCTGCCCGGCCCCGGGATCGGCGATCATCTGCAGGGAGTGTCGAAACCAGGAAACACGCAATGCAGGGAACGCAGCATTCAATCCGGCGTCCGCGCCACGTCGCGCTGCTGGTCGGTCTACTCGCGCTGGCGGCCTGCCAGCGCACACCGGATGCGTCGACCGTGGCACCCGCAGCGGGCACACCGCTTGCCGCCCCGGCCACCGCAACAGACCTCTCACCGCTACTCGATGCCTTGCCGACCTGCGCGCTGGACGGCTGGTACATCGATCACCAAACCGATCGCCCGGCCCACCCCTGGTTGGCTGCGAACGCGCCGAAACCCTGCAAGGAGGACGGGGAGAACGAGATCGCCACGTTCTGCGTGCAGGGGCAATGGAAGGGGCTGCCGGTGGAGGAAGTGATCCTGCCGACGATGACGTTCGTTTCGTTCCGGGGGGCCAGGATCGGCCTGCCGCTGGAGAAGGCACGTCCCATCGTCCGCCAGCGTTTCGGCCAGGACTTCCCGGGTGGTGCGGCTTACGAGGAGGGCCGAGAGCCGAAGCTGCTGGCCGACCCCGAGGATGCGCAGCGTTCGTGGCTGCTGTGCAGCACGCCGGAGCCGGGAGATGACGCGGGCAGCCAGGCAGGCGTGAGCTATTCCGGCATGAACCTGCCCTACGACCACGACGGTTGCAGCTACCGCTACAGCCCGGTCGACTTCTGCGGTGCGCGGCACCGGGCCGCCATTGAAGAAGCTCTCCAGCATCAGAAGCCCAATTTCAACCAGCACTATCTGCTGGTACAGGTCGATGATCGTCCCGAGTACTTCCAGCGCACGCTGGTGCTGGTCGACACCCGCACCGGACGCGCCACGCCATTGCCGATCGATGCCTTCACCGGCCCGGCGGGGAAGGGCGGAGACGCCACCGGCTACGGGACCCTGGAAACGGGTGTGGACCAGCAACAGTTCTGCCTTGATGGTGCGTTGCTGGTCTACCGCGTGTTCGAGGAAGGACGCTTCTGCTTCGGCTTTGACGGTGAGCGATTCACCGGCCATGAAACCCAGTACATGCAGGCGACGGACAGCCGATGACCGGTATTTCACCCCGGCCGTGACATCCTCCCCGAACCTGCGCAACCGGGATCGAGGCTGTTGAAGGCGAACACGCAATGACTGCCGAGCGGCAGCGCTCGATGTGGGTGGCCGGCCTGTCCACGGTGGTGGAGTGGTACGACTTCACCTTGTACCTGTACTTCGCCACGGTGCTGTCGCGGGTGTTCTTCGGTGGTGGCGAGCAGGCGCTGCTGGTCACCCTGGCCGGCTTTGCGGTGTCCTACCTGATGCGCCCGCTGGGCGCACTGTGCTTCGGCCACCTGGGGGACCGGCTGGGCCGGCGCTGGATGCTGCTGGCATCGATGGCCTTGATGGCAGCGGCGATGCTGGCCACCGCGCTGCTGCCGACAGCGGCCACGGCGGGCACTACGGCGGGCGTGCTGCTGCTGGTACTGCGCTGCGTGATGGCATTTTCGGTGGGCGGTGAGTACACCGGCGTGGTGGCGTACCTGCTGGAAAGCGCACCAGCACGGCGACGCGGCCTGGTGACCTCGCTGGCATCGGCGGCCAGCGAGGTGGGCGCGCTGCTGGCGGTGGCGATCTCGGCGCTTACGGTTGCGCTGCTGCCCACGGCGCAGCTGGACAGCTGGGGCTGGCGCATTCCGTTCTTCTTCGGTGCCGCGCTGGCACTGGTGATCCTGGTTGCGCGCTCGGGCATGCACGAATCGCCGGAGTTCGAACGCCAGCGTCGCGAGGGCAGTATTCCGGCTACGCCGCTTCGCCACGTATTGCGTAACCACCCGCTGGCGGTAGCGCGCACGTTTGCGATTTCGGCGCTGGGATCGATCACTTACTACGTCGGCATCACCTATGTGCCGGCATTCCTGCATGCGCAGGGTCATGACGAAGGTGATGCACTGTGGCTGTCGACGATTGCGGCGGTGGCCGTGATCGTGATCACGCCGCTGTGCGGCGCATTGTCCGACCGCGTCGGGCGGCGGCCGATGCTGCTGGGCCTGACGGTGCTGGCAGCGCTGTTGCCGCTGTCCCTGTTCGCCTGGATGGCACAGGCGGCGCCGCTGGGCATCGCGCTGGCCGCGATGCTGCTGGCCTGCGTGGCCGGTGGCGTGAGCGCGGTCGCGGCCCCGGCCACGGCCGAGCAGTTCCCCGGCGAAGGCCGGGTCAGCGGGCTGGCACTGGGGGTGACCATGGCCACCGCCTTCTTCGGCGGCGCAACGCCCTGGCTGGCGCAATGGTGGGTGGAGCGCAGCGGCTGGGCAGCGGCGCCGGGCGCGATGATCGCGCTGGTGGCGGTGCTGGTGCTGCCGGTGCTGTGGACCCTGCCCGAGACGGTCCCGGGCAGGGCCAAGCGCTAGCGGGTCAGACCTTCAGGGTCTGCTCGATGTCGGCCAGTACCGCGGCCGCATCCACGCCGATGGCAATCGACTGCACCACGTGGCCATCCCACACGCTGGGACCGAACGCCAGGCCTTCCGGCTTGGGAATGGTCATGCCGCGGGCGACACCGTCGGTGGCCACGCGCACGCTGGCGCGCTCGAACTGGAACAGCTCCGGGCGGGTCAGCGCGATGCACGCGCAGCAGTCGTGCACGACCATGCCCTTGTGGCCGGCCTGCAGGTAGAAGTCCACGTAGTCCTGCGACAGCGCACGCACCAGCTCGGCGTCGGCACCGCCGATGGCAGCCAGCGTGTCCAGGCCGTCACGGTCCATTTCCACGCGGGTGGTCACGTCCAGACCGATCGCAGTAACCGGCCAGCTGGCGGTGAACACCACGTCGGCGGCTTCGGCGTCGCCCCAGATATTGGCCTCGGCGGCCGGGGTGATGTTGCCGTTGACGTGGAAAGCGCCACCCATGATCACCACGCCGCGCACCAGGCCGGCGATGTCCGGGGCCTGCTGCAGGGCCAGGGCCAGGTTGGTCATGCGGCCGACCGCGACCAGGGTCACCTCGCCAGGATGGGCGCGGACCAGGTCGATGATCAGCTGATGGGCCGGGCGCGCATCGGCGGCCACGTCCAGGCTGGCCGGCACCGGGTGATTGCCCAGCCCGTTGTGGCCGTGGATGTGCACCGGCCAGGCTTCCGGGGTGGCTTCCGGCTGCAGCGGGCCACCGGCACCGCGCGCGACCGGAGCGGCAAAGCCCCAGGCCTGCTTCAGGTACAGCGCGTTGTGCGTGGTCGACTCCACCGAGGCATTGCCGAAGGTGGTGGTGACGCCGATCAGGTCGATCTGGGCGTGCTTGTGCAGGTACAGCAGGGCCAGGGCGTCGTCGACGCCCGGGTCGGTATCGAAAATGACTTTCAGCATGTTGTTGTTCTTCTTCTTCCGTGTGGTGCGGGGGGCGCCGGCGGCCCGGAGGCAGGCCGGCGCGCCCTACATTGTCCCATCTTCATGACAGGCAGGGCCAACATCGGGGTGGAAGGCCATAATGCCTCCAGTCCAGGCACGGAGTCGCCGAATGCTGATCGTTGCCCTTCTGCTGGTCCTGCTGGTGCTGGGCCTGAACGTGGTGGCTACCGTGGTGATCGTCAGGCGCGATGGCCTGTCGGCCGGGGGGCGGGCGGTGCAGCTGCTGCTGGTCTGGCTGCTGCCGCTGGTCGGCGCGATCCTGTGCATGGCGGTGGCCACGGCCGATGGCTCACCCGCGCGGAGCGATGGCAGTGGCGGTGGGCCCGCCGATTTCTCCGGCGGCTATTCCGGGGACAGCCACAGTCATCACAGCTACAGCAGCTCCGACTGTGGAAGCGACGGCGGCAGCAGTGACGGTGGTGCTGGCAGCTGCAGCGATTGAGGTCTCTGTAGAGTCGAGCCATGCTCGACTGCACTTCGCTCCAAGCCCTCGGTGCCTGATCGAAAGGCAGTCGAGCATGGCTCGACTCTACAGAACAGCGGTTGGCTGCGGCCGGTAGTGCCGGCCGCTGGCCGGCAACCTCAACAGCTCAGCCGCCGCCTTCGGTCGGCAACGGCGCCGGTACGTTCAGCAGCCCGCCTGCCGCCACATAGGCGGCCAGTGCCTGGCCCTGGCTCAGCAGATGGCGTTCCATGGTGCGTTCGGCAGCCTGCGCGTCGCGGCGGCGGAAGCACTCCATCAACTCGCGGTGTTCGGCCAACGACTGCGCGGTGCGACCCGGGGTCAGCAGCTGACGGCCACGATGCATCTTCAGGATGCGGTGCAGGTCGTGGGTGATGCGGATCAGCCACGGGTTGCCCGCGTAATGCTGCACGGTTTCGTGGATCAGGTAGTTGTTGCGGTAGTACTCGGCGATGTTGCCCTCGGCCGCAGCCGCTTCCATCGCTGCATGCAGATCTTCGAGCTGCTGCACGCCGGCATCGTCGATGTGCCTGACCGCCTCATGCGCGCAGCGGCCTTCCAGCATCGCCATCACCGGGAACAGCTGGTTGAGGTCTTCCAGCGTCAGTCGCGTGACCCGGCTGCCACGACCCGCATCGATCTGCACCAGGCCTTCGGCGGCCAGCAGCTTCAGCGCCTCGCGCAGCGGCGTGCGGCTGATGCCCAGTTCTTCGCACAGCGCGGGCTCGTCGATCCATTCTCCCGGCGGCAGCCGGTAATCGTAGATGCGCTCGCGCACGTGTTCGGCCACCTCTTCGTACAGAGGCGCGCGCTTCTTCGGTGACCGCGGGGCAGGGGCAATGGCCATGGTGGAAGTGTACCGCCAGGTAGTGCCGGCCGCTGGCCGGCAACCCATGATTGCTGGATGGCTTCATGAGAGTGCCGGCCAGCGGTCGGCACTACCGCTGGGCGGTTACATCCAGCCCGGCACCACGAACACCAGCCAGGCCAGCAGCGGTCCGAGCGCAACCACCAGGCCGCTGTAGACCAGGAAGCGGCGGAACAGGGTCTCGCGCTCGTCCTTCGCGGCCGAGGCCACCACCAGTGCGCCATTGGTCGAGAACGGGCTGACATCGACGATGGTGGATGACACCGCCAGCGCGCAGATCACGCCGGCGGCGCTGAGGTGGCCCTGCATCAGGAACGGCACCGCCAATGGGATCGTCGCGCCGAGTACCGCTGCCGACGAAGCGAATGCGGAGACGATGCCGCCGACGTAGCAGACCAGCAGCGCACCGAGCAGCGGGATGCCGATGTCGGACACACCGTTGCCGATGAAGTCCACCGCGCCGGCATGTTCCAGCACGCCGATGTAGGTCACCACGCCGCAGATCAGCAGCACGGTGGACCAGCTGATGCCATCGACCGCACCCTTCTGGCTCTGCGGGGACAACAGCGCCAGCGCCACCGCCACGGTGATCGAGACCAGGCCGACGTTGAGGTTGTAGATCAGCGCGGCCACGCCCAGGCCGAGCAGGCCGATCAGGGTGAACAACCGCTCGCGGGTCAGGTTCACCGCATCCAGTGCCACCGGATCATTGCTGAGCGTGCCGCCGCCTGCCGCGACCAGCGCGCCATGACCTTCGATCGCGAACTGTCGCGACGACGCCTGCGGGCCACCGGCCATCGCCAGCTCGGCATTGCCGAGTGTTCCTGCTGCGGTGATCGAGCCACGGCGCAGCAGGGCGATGCCACCAAAGGCGAAGAAGCAGATCGTCGCCATCATGAAGTTGAAGCCCAGACTGGTCAGGAACACCGCCATCTCGGTCACTTCCAGCCCGGCTTTCTGCACCACGCCATTGGTGATGCTGCCGTACACGCTGATCGGCGAGAAGCCGCCCGCCTGCGCACCATGGATGACCAGCAGGCCCATCATCAGTGGATTGATGTTGTACTGCTTGGCAAAGCGCAGCGCGACCGGGCCGATGATCGCGACCGCCGCCGGGCCCAGTGCACCGAACGCAGTGAGGACCGCGGTGATCACGAACATCACCCACGGAATGGCCACGATATGGCCGCGCACCGCTTTCACTGCCCAGTGCACCAGCAGGTCGATGGTGCCGTTCTTCTGCGCGATGGCGAACAGATAGGTAATGCCGACCAGGGTCAGGAACAGATCGCCGGGAAAGCCGGCCAGGACCTCCTTGCCGCCCATGTCGACCCACAGTCCGCCGATGATGAAGGCCAGCGCGAAGGCGACGGCACCCATGTTGATCGGCATCGCGGTGGCGACGATGAACATGATCACCAGACCGATGATCGTTGCGATTTGTGGACTCATGCGCCCTCCCAGACACGTGACTCACGTACAGCGCGGATGGAGACCCGCCATCCCGGGGTAAGGCGACGTACTGCGTGTTGCGTGATACGTACTGCTCGAACCCGTTACTGCAGCCGCTCCAGCGCGCTGCGGACCCACGCCGCGGCGCCTTCAAGGCTCTGGAACTCTTCCACCGCGCGCACTTCGCAGCACGGATAGGCCGGCGCGACCATGCGCGCCAATGCGTTGCCCGGGCCCAGCTGCAGAAATACCCGCGCGCCACGCTCGAAGGCCTGGCGCATCACCTGCGCCCATTCGATGGTCTGCACGAGCTGCGCCGACAGCGTGTGGACTGCCGTTGCGCGATCCCGCACCGGTCGCGCATCGATGCCGGCCAGCAGCGGCAGGCGTGGGGCCTGCAGTGGCGAGGCGTCGAGTGCGGCAGCGAACGGTGCGACCGCCGCTGCCAGCAACGGTGTGTGTGCAGGCACGTGCACCGGCAGTAGACGGATGTCCGCACCCTGCGGCCGCGCGGCATCGGCCAGCCGCTGCAATGAGGCGTGCGTGCCGCCCACGATGAAATGGTCCTGCCCGTTGGCGATGGCCACGTGCGCTCCGTGCAGATCGCACAGCGGCTGCAGTACATGGCGTTCCAGGCCAAGCACTGCCTGCAGGCCTGCATCGGCGGGGCTGGTACTGTCCATCAACAGCGCGCGCTGCGCAGCCAGGGCAAGGCAGGTGGCCGCATCGACGCCGCCGGCGATGGCATGTGCGGCCAGCTCGCCGATGCTGTAACCCGCGATCACCGTCGGCGTTGGCAATATCTCGCGCAGGCCCTGCCAATGCGCCAGGCTTGCTGCGCACAGCAGTGGTTGCGCCCGCACATTGTCGAAGCGATCGTCGGCCGCCGCAGCGGCGAATGCATCGCGGCCGAGCAGTTCGCTCGTGGCATCGAGCACCGGCCGCGCGGCAGCCAGATCGCGCACGCGATCGAACATCGCCGCGTGCTGCGCGCCTTGGCCAGGGCAGAGCAGGGCCAGGCTCATGCCTGCTCCTGCTGCAGCAGGAACACGCTGCAGGCCAACAGGTCTGCGCTGCCGCCCGGGCTCAGCCTGCGCATGACGAAGCCGTCACCGATGCGACGCAGATGTACCTGCCAGTCCGGCGCGAAGGTGCCACCGGCGTCCAGGAAGGTGCGTGCCTGCCGCTGGGCCCAGCGCAGGCCGTCGGCGCCGCCGCGGTGCAGCAGGTTGAGGTCATCCACGCACGCGATCAGCTGCATCAGGGTCTGGCACATCGCGGCCTCGCGTGGCAGGCCGCTGGCCAGTGCGTGGCGCAGGGCAGGCAGTGCCTCTTCGCGCAGCAGCGGGTAGCCGGCGGCCGCTTGTTCGCGCACACCTTGCACGCCGTGCCGTGCACGCGCGCGCTGGCCAGGGCTGTTCGCATCCAGAGGCGCGTCGGCGAGCTCGGGCGCCCAACGGCGCACTTCCTGGCAGACCTGCTCGGCTGCGGCGACACGGCCCGCGCGGCCCCAGCAGGCAGCGGACGCGGCCACCAGCAGGCCAAGGCTGAAGATCGCACCGCGATGGGTGTTGATGCCCGCAGTGGCGTGCAGCATCGATATCTCGGCGGCGATGCCATGCCGGCGCAGCGTCTGGAACGGCGCCGCGCTGGCACCGGCGTCGGCCACGGCGATGAAATAGTGGCGCAACGCGAACAGGCTGCGCAGGAAGGTGCCGGCATCCATGTCGTGGTGGCTGCCGCGATCGAACGGTGTAACCAGTCCCGGTTTGGGGGCAAGGGCCAGTTCGGCGTGCAGGCTGGCGATGGCAAGGCGCCCCAGGCGCGCGCTGTCCACCGCCGGGGTGGACCGGGCGACGCGCTTCACGACGGCGTTCATGCGACAACTCCAGTGGCGTTGAACAAGGCCTCGCGCAGTTCCAGAGCGGCACCATCAATGCGTTTGACCAGTACTTCGCGGCTGCGACCGGCGTATTCGCGCCAGTTCACCGCGCCACCATCCACCAGGCACAGTTCGCCATCCACGCGATGCCCATAGGCGCTTTCCCAGTGCTGCAGGCGTTCGACCAGCAGGTCGGCCTGGCGCGCGTCATCCACCTGCCACAGCAGGTCGATGTCCGAGCGCGCGTGCACATAGGGCAGTCCGGTGAGGTGCTGCCATGCGAAGGCGCCGAATACGCGGGCTGGTGCAAGCCGCAGCATTGCCTGCAACGCCGCCTGCCAATCCGCCGGAACGCCGCCGGCGAGAACGTGATCCAAGGCAGGGGGAGGTTGCAGCTGCTGGACGACCTGCAGGGCCACGCGCAGCGCCAGCCGTTGCTTGCCTTCGCTTGGCGGTAGCGGTACCCCCAGGCGCAGCCGAGGGTCGGGGTCGTCCGCCGCACAGCGCGCCACCATGGCCGGCAGGCCCTGCGCGAACCACGCTGCCAGGCGTGGTTCCTGTGCAGTCACGTCAGCCCGCCAGTCGGCATCGGCCGACAGCCAGGCCAGCGTGTGGCGGGCGGGCCGCTCAGGCATCGCCGTGGGCCACCGCAGATGAAACCCCTGCCGCCAGGGCACGGCCGCCGCGATGTGCGCCGCGTGCGGCACGCAGGTCGCCTTCGGCGGGCGTGCGCAGCGCCTGCAGCAGGTGCTGGGCAAGATCGCCCTCCCACAGCGATTCCACCGCACCCATCGCCACGTAGTTCTCCACGCCCGGCGCGAACACCGGCGAGGTCTGGCTGAGTGCCTGCAGTTTCTCTAGCGGTTGCTTGGTCACCCGCGCCATCGCGCGCAGGTCCATCACCCGCACCTGTGCATCGGGCAGGGCGTGGATGTGGTCGGCCATCAGGCCGAACGACAGAAAGCCGCCGCTGACCGACTCGCCATAGACCAGGGTCACCAGCCGCGCACCGCGTCGGCGTGCCAGATCCAGCGTCTGCGCCAAGTGAGCGAAGTAGCCGTTGATGCCAAGCAGTTCGTCACGCCGCGCCAGGCGCTGGCCAGCGGTGTCCACCAGCATCACGATCGGTCGCTGTGGAAGCGCGGCGGTGCTGGCAAGCACGGTTTCGGCCAGTGCCAATGCGTGGTCCACGCCGACTTCGAGTTTGTCGGCGGTACCGATCACGGTCACCTCGCCATCCTCGGTGGTGGCGCTGCCGGTCAGCACCGAATCGTTCACGGCAATGGCATGCCCATGCGGGAACAGGGCATCGAGCAGGGTCTGCAACGGCATGCTCATGGCAGGCTCCGGTCGGCGGTGGCGATGAGGAATTCATCGGTGTCGAGCAGTGGCAGGCGTTCGGGGTGGGCAATGCCCAGCCGCGCCCAGATCTCCAGGCCATCGCGACAATCGCTCCAGGCCTGCACGCGCGCCTTCAATGCCAGATGGCGTTCCTGCAGCGCGGCCAGTGCAGTATCCGGATCGGTGCTGCTGGTCTCGGGCTGCAGCGCGTTGCTGGCCGCCTGCGCGAAGGCCTCGATGGCATCGGGCACCAGCACCTGTGCCTGGTCGATCAGGTAGCGGTGCTTGCCTCCCGTTACGCGCCAGACCAGCGCGCGATCGCGGGAATCGAACTCTTCCACGCCGCGCACGGTTTCGATCACTTCCGGGCCGGACAGCGACAGGCGCCCCTCTTCGGACATGATAACCGTGCTGCAGCAGCGGGCGACGATGCCCATGCCGCCGAAGGCGCCGTTGCCGCTGCCGATCAGCGCGATCACCGGCACACCCGCTGCACGCGCGTCCAGGGTGGCGCGCATGATCTCGGAAATGGCGATGAGCCCTGCATTGGCTTCGTGCAGGCGCACGCCACCGGTATCGAGCAGCAGCAGCACACCGTCAGGTCGGGTTTCCGCTGCACGGTGCAGCAGCCCGGTCAACTTGGCGCCGTGCACCTCGCCCACGCCGCCGCCCATGAATTCACCCTGTTGTGCGGCCAGCAGCACGCGTCGGCCGCGCAGTGTGGCTTCGCCGACAACGATGCCGTCGTCGAACGCCGCGGGCTGGTCGAGCTGTGCCAGGTGCGGGCTCATCATCCGCCGCGCCGGGCCGAGGAATTCACGGAACGAGCCGGCGTCGATCAGCCCGGCGATGCGCTCGCGTGCATCGGCTTCGTAGTAACTGTGGCGCTGCGTCCGGTTCATCGTGGATCTCCAGCAAGCAGCGTTTCCACCGCCTGGTCCAGGCGCAGGCTGACTACCGCCGGGGTTGCGCCGGCATCGTTGATCGAGATGCGCACATCGCGCAGCGAATGGCGCTGTGCGAAATCACCGATCACCGCCTCCCAGACGCGGCCAAAGCCCTGCGCGGCGGTGATGATGCGCACCGTCATCGCGCCGTCCAGTGCGGCCGGTTCCAGCAGGATTTCCAGGTTGCCCGAGGCCAGTACGCCGACCAGCACTGCATCGCGCGGAAACTGCACCGCCGTGTGTCCTTCGAATCGATAGTCGAGGGTTTCCATGCTCAGCCCCTTACCAGTTGCGGAAGCGCTTGGGCGGGTCGTACAGGCCGCCGGACCAGCGCACCAGGTCCTTCACCGAACGCGCCGCAAGCAGGTCACGGCTGGCATCGCGCACGGAGATGCCGAGGTCATCGGGACGGCGGATCACGCCGCAGTCGCGCAGGTTCTCCACCATCGCGCGGTCGCGCCCCATGCCCACGGCGGTATAGCCGGACACGCCGCGGATCGCCTGTTCGCGCTCTTCAGGGGTGCGGCACAGCAGCAGGTTGGCGATGCCTTCTTCGGTCAGTACATGGCTGACGTCGTCGCCATAGATCATCACCGGTGGCAGCGGCATGTCCGCGCGCTCGGCCAGCTCCCAGGCGTCCAGCCGATCGACGAAGGCCGGTGCCATGTGTTCGCGGAAGGTTTCCACCATCTGCACCACCAACTTGCGGCCACGCGGCATCTCACCGGGGCGTGCGGCCTGCTGGCCGGCCTTGACCCAGGCCTCGCTGGCATGGCGGCGGCCACGTGCATCGGAGCCCATGTTCGGTGCGCCACCGAAGCCGGCGATGCGGTCGCGCGTGGCGGTGGAGCTGTTGCCCTGCAGGTCGATCTGCAGGGTGGAACCGATGAACATGTCGCAGGCATACAGGCCGGCGGTCTGAGAGAACGCGCGGTTGGAGCGCATCGAGCCATCGGCACCGGTGAAGAACACATCGCTGCGTGCGGCGATGTACTTCTCCATGCCCAGTTCGGAACCGAACGAATGCACCGATTTGACGAAGCCCGATTCGATCGCCGGAATCAGTGCGGGGTGTGGATTGAGCGCCCAGTGCTGGCAGATCTTTCCCTTCAGCCCGAGCGATTCGGCGTAGGTCGGCAGCAGCAGCTCGATGGCCGCGGTGTCGAAGCCGATGCCATGGTTGAGGCGGTTGACGCCGTACTCGGCGTAGATGCCCTTGATCGCCATCATCGCCATCAGCACCTGGATCTCGGAGATCTGCGCCGGGTCGCGGGTGAACAGCGGTTCGATATGGTTCGGCTTCGGCGCCTGCACCACGAAGTTGACCCAGTCAGCCGGAATGTCGACGCGGGGGAGGGTGTCGACGATCTCGTTGACCTGGGCGATGACGATGCCGCCACAGAACGCGGTTGCTTCGACGATCACCGGCGTGTCTTCGGTGTTGGGGCCGGTATAGAGGTTGCCGTGGCGGTCGGCCGCCTGCGCGGCGACCAGCGCTACGCGGGGCGTGAGGTCGATGAAGTAGCGGCCGAACAGTTCCAGGTAGGTGTGGATGGCACCGATCTGGATGCGCCCTTCGGCCACCAGGTTGGCCAGCCGCACCGATTGCGGGCCGGAGAACGAGAAGTCCAGTTTCGAGGCGATGCCGCGTTCGAACACATCCAGGTGCGAGGGCAGCGACAGCACCGACTGCACCATGTGCAGGTCATGCACCCGCGCGGGATCGAGGTCAGCCAGGCACTGGGCGAGGAAGTCGGCCTGCTTCTGGTTGTTGCCTTCCAGGCAGACCTTGTCGCCCGGCTCCAGCAGTGCGTGCAGCAGCTCGCCCACGTCGGTGGCGGCGACCTCACGTCCCCGGGCCCACGGCGCGGCACGTTCCAGGCGGGCCTGGCGGCTGCGTTCCAACGTATCCCAGCTCGGGTTCATCGACCGGCTTCCGATTGGTGTCGACGTAATTACGGCATAATTACAGTCGGGCATGCAACCCGCACTGCAGCAAAAAGCGGGGCCCGCGCGAAGGCGGGCCCATTCAGATTGAAATGGAGGATGACCCGCATCGATCGGGGTAGTGCCGGCCGCTGGCCGGCTCCGCGTCATCGATGCATCGCTTGGAGCCGGCCAGCGGCCGGCACTACCGTTTCTGGTGGCTCAGAACTTCCAGCGCAGGCTGGCCGACACGAAGCGCGGTTCGCCGTAGTTGTTGTAGTCCAGATTCGCCCAGTAGGTCTTGTCCAGTGCGTTGCGCACGCTCAGGGTTGCCGTCCAGTTGTCGCTGATGCGGTAGTTGGCGTTGAACTGCACCAGCATGTAGGCCGGCTGGTTCACCGTCACCGTGCCGCCCAGCGGGTAGGCGATGTTGTAGCCCTGCACCTTGCTCTGCCACTGCACGCCACCGCCAACGCTCAGGCGTTCCAGCGCACCGCGCAGCTGCAGCTGGGTGTTGAGCTGCAACAGGTCCTTCGGCGGGTTGGCGTACAGCAGATCGGTGGCGGCGCGGGTGACCTTGACGTGGGTGTAGCCGGCATTGACCATCCAGCCCGGCACGATCTCGCCATTGACGTCCATCTCCCAACCGCGCGCCTTGGTGCCGTTGACGCCGACGTAGGCGGAGGTGCCATCGCTCAGCGAACCCTCCGGCACGCCCATGTCACGCACCGCGTAGTTGTCCTGCTTGGCTTCGAACACGGCGGCATTGGCGGTGAGGCGGCCATCGAACCACTGCGTCTTGATGCCCGCTTCCAGGTTCGAGCCCTGTACTGGCGCCAGCAGGTTCTCGTTGCGGTCCTTGAAGTTCTGCGGGTTGAAGATCTCGGTGTAGCTGGCGTACGCCGAGACGTTCGGCGTGATGTCGTAGACCAGGCCCACGTACGGGGTGACTTCATCACTCACCTTGTATGCACCGCTGGTGCCGGTGTAGGCGCCTGCGGCGTTGTAGGAGCGGCTGAGGGTTTCCCAGCGGCTCAGGCGTGCGCCGGCAATCAGCGACAGCGGATCGGCCAGGCGCAGGCGGGTGGCCAGGTAAATGCCACTCTGCGTGGTCTTGGCCACGCGGCGCGCGCCGGTACGGCGGTAGGTGACCTCGGAGATGTCGCCGTTCCAGCTGTACACGTTGGGAATGTAGTAGCAGCGTTCGCCGCCGCAGCGTGCCCAATCGTTCGGGAAGTTCAGCGCCAGGGTGTTGGTGGTGCCTTCCAGGTCCGACCACTGTGCGCCGAGGGTCACATCGTGGTCGCGGCCGAACAGATCGAAGCTGCCGGTCAGGTAAGCATCGACGTTGCGCCGGGTGTCCTTCGAATCACCGGCGGCCGCGCGCAGGAAGATGCCCGAGCCGGTCACCGGGTCCGGGTTGCCGGTGCCGTACAGGCGCACATTCTGCACGTTGCCGCGGGTGTAGGCGGTGTTGATCTTCAGCAGCCAGTTGTCACCGAAGCGCTGTTCAAGGTTGGCGAAGGCGGTATTGCTTTCGCGCTTCCAGTAGCTCCACTTCGGCGACAGGTTGGTCGAACGCGGCAGGTGCGCGAAGTTGCCCTGGTTGTCGAAGAACGGCACGGTGCCCCAGGTCGAGCCGGTCGGATTGTTGTCCTGGCTCTGGTAACCGAGGGTGATCGTGGTGCTGTCGGTGACGTCGCCTTCCAGCACCGCCATGCCGGCCATCTTGTTCTCGTCGTAGCGGTCGTAGTACAGGCCACGATCGGTATAGGCGGCGACCACGCGGCTGCGGAAACGGCCGTCATCGGTCAGCGGCGCGGTCACGTCCGCCTCCATGCGCCGATAGTCCCAGCTGCCGGCGCTGACCGCGAACGAGGCATCGAACTCCTTGCCCGGCCGCTTGCGCAGCAGATTCACCGTGGCCGACGGCACGCCGGCGCCGCTGAGCAGGCCGTTGGCACCGCGGATCACTTCGATGCGGTCGTAGAAGGCGGTGTCGTATTCCTGGTTGGTGGAACCGCTGTAGGTCGGGATGCCGTCGACCTGGAAGTCAGTGATGGCGAAGCCGCGTGCGTAGTACAGCGGGCGCTGGGTGTCATAGAAGGACACGCTGACGCCGGTGACGTTGCGCATCACGTCGTTGATGCTGAACAGCGATTCGTCCTGCAGGCGCTTCAGGCTGATCGCAGTGGCCGACTGCGGGGTTTCCTGCAGTGTGATCGGCAGGCGGGTGGTGCTGGATGGCGGAGCGGACTGCTCGGCACGGACGCTGACCCGGTCCAGGGTCTTGGCATCGGATGCATCGGCGGCGGCCTCGGCGAACGCCGGAGACGCGACCAGCGCGAGCGAAGAGAGCAGGGCAGCCGGCAGCAGCGCACGGCGGGGCAGGCGGTTACGGAACGTCAGGGACATGGTGGGTTCGAAGCTCGGAGACGGGAAGGGGGCGGCAACAGTCGTCCAGCACCCGGGGCGGCGGCTTCGGGCACATCAGGTCCATCTGGGAGGGGCGCGGTCACTGCGCAGGGCGCAAATGTAAATAATTCTTAACAACATTACAATTCGCGTCATTGTGCATAGGATTCGCGGCGCCGGGCATCGCTTTCTGCAGCAGGGAGCGGCCCAAACGCGAACGGCCACCCGAAGGTGGCCGTCCGTGTCTGCTGCAGGGAATCTGCCAGGCTTACAGCGCCTGCAGTTCCTCGTTGGCGTTGCGCTTTTCCTTGGCTGGTGCCGGAACGGCTGCCGGCACTACCGCCGGGGCCGGAGCCGCCGCATTGGCGTCCACCGGCACCTCCAGGTACGGCAGGCGCAGGGTCTGGCTGGTCAGCGTGCGGATCTCGTTGACCAGCGCGGCGTTGTCGTTGAGCTTGCGCCCGTACGACGGCACGATCTCGCGCAGGCGGGTTTCCCAGCCGGCCTTCATCTGGTCCGGGAAGGCCTTGGCCATCAGGTCCAGCATGATCGGCGGCGAGGTCGATGCACCCGGCGAGGCACCGAGCAGGGCGGCGATGGTGTGGTCCTTGTCGGTCACGATCTCGGTACCGAACTGCAGCACCGGGCCCTTCAGCGGATCACGCTTGATGATCTGCACGCGCTGGCCGGCGGTGACCAGCTTCCAGTCGCCCGGCTTGGCATTGGGGAAGTACTTGACCAGTTCGGCCTGGCGATCGGCATCGTTCAGGCGTGCCTGGGCCATCAGGTACTGCACCAGGTCCAGGTTGTCCTTGCCCACTTCCAGCATCGGGCCAACGTTGTTGTGGGTGACCGAGGAGTACAGGTCCCACCACGAGCCGTGCTTGAGGAACTTGGTGCTGTACAGCGCGAACGGCCCGAACAGGACCACCGGCTTGCCGTCCAGCTTGCGCGCATCCAGGTGCGGCACCGACATCGGCGGCGAACCGGTTTCGGCCATGCCGTAGGCCTTCACACCGTGGCGCGAGGTCACGTCCTGGCCCTGGAAGGCGAGGAACTGGCCACCGACCGGGAAGCCGGCGTAGTCCTTCGATTCCGGAATGCCGGACATCTGCAGCAGCTTCAGCGCGGCGCCACCGGCACCGATGAACACGAAGCGGGCGTGGGTGGTGGACTCGGTTCCGGCCTTGAGGTCCTTCACGGTCACGTTCCAGCTCTTGTCAGCGTTCTGCCGCAGCGCGCTCACTTCGTGGTTCAGGTGCAGGCTGAAGTTCGGGCTGCGCTGCAGGCCGGTGGTCAGCTGGCGGGTGATCACTCCGAAGTTGACGTCGGTGCCCAGCGGCATCCAGGTCGCGGCGACCTTCTGCTTCGGGTCACGGCCTTCCATCAGCAGCGGTGCCCACTGCTTGATCTGTGCCGGATCCTCGGAGTACTGCATGCCGTAGAACAGCGGATTCTTCACCAGGGCCTGCTGGCGCTTGTGCAGGTAGGCGATGTTGTCATCGCCCCAGACGAAGCTCATGTGCGGGGTCGGGTTGATGAAGTCGCTGGGCTGGCTCAGCCGGCCTTCCTTCACCTGGTGCGACCAGAACTGGCGCGAGACCTCGAACGATTCGGCGATGCCAACCGCACGCTTGGTCTCGATGCTGCCGTCGGGCAGTTCCGGGGTGTAGTTCAGTTCGGCGAAGGCCGAGTGGCCCGTGCCGGCGTTGTTCCAGCCGTCGGAGCTTTCACCGGCGACGCCGTCGAGGCGTTCGTAGACCTGGATGTTCCAGTCCGGCTGCAGTTCCTGCAGGTAGGTGGCCAGGGTGATGCTCATGATGCCGGCGCCGACCAGCACAACGTCGACGGGCTTGTCGTTGCTGGCGGCGGGCACCGAGCGCTGGGTCAGCGGCCAGTACAGGAACAGCGCGGCGGCCAGCAACAGCAGCACGAGCAGGGCGAGCAGGGCCTTGCCAAATTTCTTCATGGGGGCGGGATCGTTGGCGGAGGGGAAGGGG
>NZ_JASJSQ010000022.1:0-60414 GCF_030236855.1 Stenotrophomonas maltophilia group sp. Smal13 | reverse complement strand
GCCAGTCATGTTGAATCCAGAGGGGGAGGGAGGGGCGCCCGCAAGGCGCACGCCCGCGACAGCTATCGGCGCGGGTGGGCGGGACTTGAGCGGTCGCAGCACCTGCGACCCGGCTCGGCTATCCTGCCACGCCTGTTCCCGTTGCTGGAAATCATCCGATGGCAAAAGCCCGCACCGCCTACGTCTGCAATGAATGCGGCGCCGAATTCAGCAAGTGGCAGGGCCAGTGCACCGAGTGCAACGCCTGGAACTCGCTGTCGGAAATCGTGCTGGAGAGCGCGGCGGCGGCCAAGGCGCCCGCGTCGCGCCGGGCCGGCTGGGCCGGCAAGATCGACCCGCCGAAGATCACCGCCCTGAAGGACGTGGAGCAGACCGAGCATCGCCGTGTCTCGACCGGTATCGGCGAGTTCGATCGCGTGCTGGGCGGTGGCCTGGTCGAGGGCGCGGTGGTACTGGTTGGTGGCGACCCGGGCATCGGCAAGTCGACCCTGCTGCTGCAGGCGGTGGCGAAGATGGCGGCCGAGCTGCCGGTGCTGTACGTCACCGGCGAGGAGTCGCTGGCCCAGGTGGCCGGCCGCGCACACCGGCTGGAATTGCCGCTGGATGGTGTCAACGCGCTGGCCGAGACCGGCGTCGAGTCGATCCTGCAGCATGCGTCCAAGGCCGGCCCACGGCTGATCGTGGCCGACTCCGTGCAGACCCTGTGGACCGAGAGCCTGACCGCCGCGCCGGGTTCGGTCAGCCAGGTGCGCGAGAGCGCGGCGCGTCTGGTGCGCTTCGCCAAGGAGACCGGCACCGCCGTGTTCCTGGTCGGCCATGTGACCAAGGAGGGCGGCATTGCCGGCCCGCGCGTGCTCGAGCACATGGTCGATGCCGTGCTCTACTTCGAAGGCGAGAGCGGCAGCCGCTTCCGCCTGCTGCGCGCGTTCAAGAACCGCTTCGGTGCGGTCAACGAGCTGGGCGTGTTCGCGATGGGCGACAAGGGCCTGAAGGAGGTCTCCAATCCGTCGGCGATCTTCCTGTCCGGAGGCAGCACCCACCAGCCGGGCAGCTGTGTGATGGTCACCCGCGAGGGTACCCGGCCGCTGCTGGTGGAAGTGCAGGCGCTGGTCGATGCGTCGCCGCTGTCGAACCCGCGCCGTGTCGCGGTTGGCCTGGAGCAGAACCGGCTGGCCATGCTGCTGGCGGTGCTGCATCGCCACGGCGGCGTGCTGGTCGGCGACCAGGACGTGTTCGTCAACGTGGTCGGTGGCATCCGCGTGCAGGAGACCGCTGCCGACCTGCCGGTGCTGCTGGCGGTGCTGTCCTCGCTGCAGGACCGGCCGCTGGCGGAAAAGACGATTGCGTTTGGCGAGGTTGGCCTGTCCGGCGAGATCCGACCGGTACCCAATGGCGAAGACCGCCTGCGCGAGGCCGCCACCCATGGTTTCAAGCGCGCCATCGTGCCCAAGGCCAATGCTCCCAAGGGCGGCTCGGTGAAGGGCATGGAAGTGATCGCGGTGGAGCGTCTGTCCGAGGCTATCGACGCGGCGTGATCGCGTCGGGCATGGCCCGGCGTCACCACAGCGCACGTGGAATACGGCGGCCGACACGGTAACGGTCAGCCTCCCTGTGCTAGTTTTTCCCGCTCGACGAAGACGCCCTCTGGCGTCTTTCCGTGCCCAGGAGTAAACGATTACATGCAGGACACCGCGCTCACCGCCCCCAACGCCGAAATCCGTCGTGCCGGGGTCGATCTCAATGGACTGATGACGGTGCTGGGCAAGCACCTGTATTCCACCCCGGTGGTGGCACTGCGTGAGCTGGTGCAGAACGCGCACGACTCGATCATCCGCCGCCGCATCGAGCAGCCCGGCGTCGAGGTGCCCTCGCGCATCGCGGTACAGGTCGATGCCGCTGCCGGCGTGCTGCGCATCATCGATACCGGCGCCGGCCTGACCCGCCAGGAGATCCACGATTACCTGGCCACCGTCGGCGTCGGCTACACCCGCGGCCTGCGCCAGGGCGGCGAGGACGATGAGGGCCTGATCGGCATGTTCGGCCTCGGCTTCCTGTCGGCCTTCGTGCTGGCGCGCCGGGTCAGCGTGCGCACCACCTCGTACCAGACGCCGGAACTGGGCCATCTGTACGTGTCCAGCAACGCCGAGCAGTACACCGTCAGCGAAGTGCCGGCACGCGCGGTCGGTACCGAGGTGGAACTGGAGCTGCATCCGGACTTCCTGCCGCTGGCCAACGAGGCGCGCCTGCACGAAGTGCTGGGTCGCTACTGCGCGCTGCTGTCCGAGCCGATCTTCATCGGTGCTGCAGGCGAGGCGCTCAACCCCGAGCCGCCGCCGTGGCGCGGCCAGGGCGATGTGGCCCTGCATCCGGTGCAGGCGCGTCGCCAGGCGCTGCAGTTCGCGGCGCGTTTCGAACATGATTTCGAGCCGATCGTCACCGTGCCGCTGCGTGCCGATGGCAACAGCGATGCCACCGGCCTGCTGTGGGTGCAGGACGGTGCCACCTACGGCACCAGTGACAACCGCAACCTGTCGGTGTTCGTGCGCGGCATGCTGCTGGACGACGATGCGCGTGACCTGCTGCCGCCGTGGGCGGGCTTCATCGGCGGGGTGATCGAATCCTCGCGGCTCACGCCTACCGCCAGCCGCGAAGACCTGCAGCGCGACGACCAGTACCGCGCCGTGCAGCATGCGTTGCTGGAGGCGCTGATTGATGGCCTGGCCGACGTCGCGCGGCAGCAGCCGGAAGCGTGGCGACGTGTATTGAGCCGCCACAACGAGGCGCTGCTGGGCGCGGCGCTGTGCGATGACCGCCTGTTCGACCTGTTGCTGGAACACGTGCGCGTGCCGACCTCGCAGGGCGACCTGCCGGCCAGTGCGCTGCCCGCACGCGGTGCCGTGCACGTGATCCTCGACAACGGCGGCGGCTTCGAGGAAATGCTGTTCCGTGCGATGGGCGTGCCGGTCGCGCATGGCCATCGCTATGCGGTGGTGCCGTTCCTGCGGCGCTGGGCCCAGGCCAAGGGCCTGCGTCTGGTCGAGCTCGGCACCGAGCAGGGCAACCGCGCGCTGTTCCGCAGCGATGACAGCCTCGACGAGGCGCAGCTGGCATGGCTGCGCGAGCAGCTGGGTGACGGCGAACAATTGCTGCCGGCACGCTTCAGTCCCGAGTCGCTGCCGGTGGTGGTGGTGCCCGACCGCGAAGCCGAGCTGAAGCAGCGCCTGGAGGACGATGAGAACGACAAGCGCGTTTCAATGGCGGCGCTGCGGCTGGCGCGTCAGTTCACCGCGCGCATCGAATCGCGTGCGCCATCGCGGCTGTACCTCAACCTCGACAACCCCGCGGTGCAGGCGCTGCTGCGCGCCCAGCGCGAGGGCCACCCGCAGGCCGAAGCCGCAGCGCGCCTGCTGCGCTCACTGAAAATCATCGTCGCCGCGCAGGGCCGTCCACTGGCCCGTGCGACCGCCACGCCCGGCCCGGATCTCAACGGCGCCTTCACCGATATCGCCGGTGCCCTGCAGCAGATGCTGCGCTGAGCACCGCATCCTCTCATCCAGCCTTCGCTAGACAGGAGTACTTACCCCATGGACATCTGGAACTGGGTCGAAAAACTGCAGGGTGACCTGCGCCAGGCCGGCCAGGCGCAGAATGCGCACCTGCTGAACCGCCTCGCCGACGAGGTGAGCGAACTGCGTGTCGACCGCGTCGACGCGCTGCTGCCCGAAGCGCGTGCGCTGGGCAAGGCGCTGGACAACCCGTGGGTCGACGTCTACGTCGGCCACTGGGCGCTGCGCAACCGCGTCGGCAACCGCGTCGAAGGCGAGAGCGCGCTGGGCGAAGCCGTGGCGCTGTTCGAGCGTGCGCATCGCGAGGACACCCTGGAATGCCCGCAGTCGATCTGCGTGACCCAGGATCTTGCCGCCTGCTACGGCAACATCGATGGCCCCGGCTGGGTGCCGGAGCGCATCGAGGTGTGCGACGAGACGCTGGGCCGCATTGACCCGAGCTGGGCCTGCTTCCAGTGCCTGAGCTGCGAGAAGGCCGATGCACTGCTTGATGATGGCCGCGGCCAGGAGGCACTGGATTACCTGCAGGTGCAGTCCGACGCGATCGAGGCCTGCGGCAAGGAAGTGTTCGACAGCTTCCCGGAGATGCAGATCAAGATCCTGCTGGGCATGGGCCGCGCCGAAGAAGCGCTGCTGCTGATCGAGAAGCGCGAGGCCGAAGTGGCGGCGTCCGACGAGTACGAGCCGGCCAACTGCACGGTGCCGCGCCGCCTGTCCAAGGCGTGGGCGCTGGCCCAGCTGGACCGCGACGAAGAGGCCCTGCAGCAGCTGGTGCCGTGGAGCGAGCTGACGCCTACCTACTGGCGGCTGTGGGCGAACACCGCCGCAGCGCTGTGCCGGCGTGATCCCGCACGCAATACCTGGGACCTGGGTACGCGTTTCAACACCATCATCGAACACTTTGCCGAGGTTGGCTCGCACCGCCTGCTGATCGAAGTCGCTGCGCTGAGCCTGGAGCTGGCCCTGCAGCGTGGCGCACGCTGGGTGGCGCTGCGCCAGCTGGAACTGGCGCGTACCCATCTGGCACAGCTGCGCCAGGACCGGGGTGCGGCTGCGCTGGTGGCCGGCCTGGCGGCACGCATCGATGCATTGCCGGATGTGGCGCCGCTGCCGGTGCCAGCCGCTGAACTACTGGTTTGGCTGAACGAACAGGGAGAGCAGAATCAGTCGCGCGATCCCGAACGTGAGGCGCAGTGGCTGCTGCAGGCACAGGCGCAGCTGCCAGATGACGAGGCGCTGGCCGAGATGGCTGCCTCCGCGCTGAGCGCCTGTGGGGCGCAGACGGAAGCGCGCGCATTGCTGTGGCGCTTCGTGCGCGCACACACGCAGGATGATGGCCCGGCCGCCTACACGCTGATGCGCTGGCTGACCGAGCAGGGCGACGACGAAGGCCTGCGCCAGCTGGCTGATGCCTATCGCGGCAGCGTGCCGGTGTTCGCGCACTGGTGCGAGGTGCAGCGCGCCCGTCGCGTGTCCGACTGGCCGGCACTGGAGCAGGCCGCGCAGGCGCTGCTGGCGGCCTCGCCGGGCTCGCATGGCGCACGCGGTACGCTGGCGCGGATGTACATGGAAACCGGTCGCTTCAGCGAGGCGCAGGCCTGCTATGCGCAGCTGGTGGAGCTGCTGGAAGAACCCAACGCCGCACACTGGGACCACATGAGCGCGGCCAGCGCGGCACGCGACTGGGATGCGGTGCGCCGCTCGGCGGCGGCGATCGGCATGGAGCTGTCCAGCCAGGACGGCGTGGTCGAGGAGCCGTGGGGCTGGGTGATCATCCGCAGCGAAGAGAACGGCGAGCCGATGGAGTACTACGCGCGCCGCAGTGGCCCGGTCACCGCACGTATCGTCGAGAACGCACCGGCCAACCGTGCCCAGCAGGTAGGCGACTGGGTGGTGTTCGATGCTGCGCTGGTGCACCCGGCGCCGGAGGAGGAGGAAGCGCGCGAGCATTTCATCCCGACCTATGCGCAGGTGCATGTGCTGGAGCGCGGCGGCTTCGCCCGCAGCTGGCTGATCGACGGCGCGCACCCGGGCGAAGATGCGTGGGATGCCTTTGTCGCAGCGGCCGAGGCGCAGGGCTGGCAGGTGTGGTCGCACAGCCGCCCGGACTACACCGTGACCGATCCGGACGAGGAGGAGGGCACGCTGCCGGGCCTGCTGTTCACCGTCGCCCAGCCGCAGGACCATGCACCGCTGGCGCTGCACCGCTTCCTGCAGCAGGAAACCGCGAAGTGGCAGCATCCGCATTGCTGGCTGCGGCTGGCCGAAGCCTGCGACCAGGATCGCCAGCCGCACCTGGACGTGATCGAGCGTTACGGCTTGTAAGCCGGGTATCGGGTAGTGCCGGCCGCTGGCCGGCAGCGCCGGGATATTCTGTGTTGCCGGCCAGCGGCCGGCACTACCTCAAGGAGAAATACATGCGGAAGACAGGGATGTTCATGATCGCCGGGCTGCTGCTGGCCCCCGCCGTGCAGGCCGCACCGGCCTGCCAGGAACCAGTGGCTGTCGCCCGTGCCTTCTACGAGGCAACCACCGGCAATGGCGATCTGCTGGAATCGCCGCCGGCGCTGGTCAGCCCGGCCTTCGGCAAGGCCCTGCGTGGCGAGCGCGCCTGCCAGACGCGCGAGGAAGGCATCTGCACCATCGATTCGGACCCGTGGCTGGATGCGCAGGATGGCGACATCGAGAGTCCGGTGCGCTACATCTGGAAAGAGGTCTCGGCGACGTCCGGCCAGGTCGAGATGCGCTATTCGGTATGGAAGAAGGCCTACGTGACCCGGTTGCCGATGGTGCGCCAGGGGCAGGGCTGCTGGCAGGTGGATGACATCCTCACCAACAGCGGTCGCTCGGTACGGAAGATCCTGGCCCAGCCGCTGCCTTGACCGTCTGCGGCATCCACGCAGGGTGCGGTCCTGTTGCCGGCCAGCGGCCGGCACTACCCGGGTGGGTGCCGACCGTTGGCCGGCACACCGCTATCGCGAATGCCCGAACACCAGTTCGATCACGAACTGGCTGCCGAAGAAGGCCAGCAGCAGCAACAGCATTGCCGCCAGCGTCCAGTGCACCGCCTTCATGCCGCGCCAGCCGTAGCGGCGACGGCCGATCAGCAGCACGCCGAACACGATCCACGACAGCACGCTCAGCACGGTCTTGTGCACCAGCTTCTGCGCCAGCAGGTCGTCGACGAACAGCACGCCGGTGACCAGGGTCAAGGTCAGCAGCGCGAAGCCGACGGTGATCACCCGGAACAGCAGCGATTCCAGATCGGCCAGCGGCGGCAGGGCGCGCAGCCACGGCCGGAACTCGCGGCGGCGCAGGGCGCGTTCCTGCAGCCACAGCATGATCGCCAGCAGCGCGGCGATGCTCAGCGTGGCGTAGGCCAGCAGCGCCAGCCAGGCGTGGCTGGCCAGGCGCCAGCCCAGCACCTTGCTCGGTTCGTGGCCGTAGCCGTGGTAGGCCAGCAGCAGTACCGCGGCCAGCGGGAACACCACCACGCCCAGCGCCGACATGCGCCCGCGCGCGCCGACCAGCGAGGTCAGCCAGGCCATGCCCAGGCCGACCAGCGACAGCGCGGCGAAGAAGTGCATGTCCGGCCCGCCGTTGGTGCGCATGGCCACCATCACGTGGTAGCCGCCGTGCAGCAGCATCGCCGGCAGGGCGGGCCACAGCCAGGCGGGGGAGCCGGTGCTTTCATCGCGGCCAAGCGCACGCACCAGCAGGGCGCTGGCGGCCAGGTAGAGCAGGGCGGCGATGAGAACGATTAACATCGTTGCAGTTTCGCATACCCCTGCGGTGGTGGCGACGGCCCTGTGGTCGCAGTCCGGGGAGGGGAGCGGACCCGTTATACTGTCTGCCTTATTGTCCCCCGCTTTCAGACAGGTTGCGCCGCATGTTCGAGTCACTGACCCAGCGCCTTTCCGGCACCATCGAGCGCCTGCGTGGCCGCGGCCGCCTGACCGAGGAGAACATCCGCGAGGCCACCCGTGAGGTCCGCATCGCGCTGCTCGAAGCCGACGTTGCGCTGCCGGTGGTGCAGGCCCTGATCGAACGCATCAAGGTGCGGGCGGTCGGCCAGGAAGTGCTGAAGTCGCTGACCCCGGGCCAGGCCCTGATCAAGGTCGTGCGCGACGAGCTGACCGCGGTGATGGGCGCCGAAGCCAGCGACCTGAACCTCAATGTGCCCGCTCCGGCCATCATCCTGATGGCGGGCCTGCAGGGCGCCGGCAAGACCACCACGGTGGGCAAGCTGGCCAAGCACCTGAAGGAAAAGCGCAAGAAGAAGGTGATGGTGGTCTCGGCCGACGTCTACCGTCCGGCCGCGATCGAGCAGCTGAAGACCCTGGCCGAGCAGGTCGGCGTGCTGTTCTTCCCGTCCAGCGCCGACCAGAAGCCGGAAGCCATCGTCCGCGCCGCCATCGACGATGCGCGCAAGTCGTTCGTCGACGTGCTGCTGGTCGATACCGCCGGCCGCCTGGCCATCGACGAAGCAATGATGGCCGAGATCAAGGCCCTGCACGCGGCGGTGAATCCGGCCGAAACCCTGTTCGTGGTCGACGCCATGACCGGCCAGGACGCGGCCAACACCGCCAAGGCCTTCGGCGACGCCCTGCCGCTGACCGGCGTGGTGCTGACCAAGACCGACGGTGACGCCCGTGGCGGTGCCGCGCTGAGCGTGCGCTACATCACCGGCAAGCCGATCAAGTTCGTCGGTGTCAGCGAGAAGCCGGAGGGCCTGGACGTATTCCACCCGGACCGTATCGCCAGCCGCATCCTCGACATGGGCGACGTGCTGTCGCTGGTCGAGCAGGTCGAGCAGCAGGTCGACAAGGACAAGGCCGCCAAGCTGGCCGAGAAGGTCGCCAAGGGCAAGAAGTTCGACCTGAACGACATGCGTGACCAGCTGGAGCAGATGCAGAACATGGGCGGCATCGGCGGCCTGATGGACAAGCTGCCGGGCCTGGGCAACATCCCCGACCATCTGAAGCAGCAGGTCAGCCAGGGCAAGGAAGTGCCGCGCATGATCGCCATCATCAGCTCGATGACCAAGAAGGAACGGCGCAACCCGAACCTGCTCAACGGCTCGCGCCGCGCGCGCATCGCCAAGGGCTCGGGCGTGACCCCGGCCGACGTCAACAAGCTGATGAAGCAGTACATGCAGATGGAAAAGATGATGAGCAAGATGGCCGGCGGCGGCATGAAGGGCATGTTGCGCAGCATGAAGGGCATGATGGGCGCCATGGGCGGCCGCGGCATGCCGTTCCGTTGATGCAGCGACGGGGCCGGCGCGCATCGCGATCCGGCCCCGGGTCACAATGACTGGCGTATGCTGGGCGGCGACTTCTCCAACAGGTATGTCGCGTGAACGCATCGCCGATTCTTGAACGCGCCGACACCTTCTGTCGGCGTTTTTCATTGCAGCTTCCGATCCTGCTGGCACCGATGGCCGGTGCCTGTCCGGTGCCGCTGTCGGCTGCGTTGGCCAATGCCGGCAGCATGGGTGCAATGGGCGCGGTGCTGTCGTCATCGGCCGATATCGGCCACTGGATGGATGACTTCCGCGCTGCCTCGACGGGCCCCGCACAGGTGAACCTGTGGGTGCCGGACCCGGCACCGACCCGTGATGTCGCCGCTGAAGCCGCCAGCCGCGCCTTCCTCGCGCAGTGGGGTCCGGACGTGCCGGCCAGCGCCGCCGATGCCACGCCCGCCGACTTCGAAGAACAGTTCGCCGCGCTGCTGGCGGCGCGCCCGGCGGTGGCCTCGACCATCATGGGCGTGCTGCTGCCGCGCCACGTACAGCAGTTGAAGGATGCCGGCATTGCCTGGATCGCCTGTGCGACCACCTTGTCCGAAGCGCGTGCGGCACAGGACGCCGGTGCCGACGCGGTGGTGGCACAGGGCGTGGAAGCCGGTGGCCATCGCGGCGCGTTCGATCCGGCGATGGCCGAGCGCCAGCTGGTTGGCCTGTTTGCGTTGTTGCCACGCCTGGCCGACCACCTGCAGATTCCGGTGATTGCTGCCGGTGGCATCGCCGACGGTCGCGGCATTGCCGCCGCGCTCACCCTGGGGGCCAGCGCCGTGCAGATCGGCACTGCCTTCCTGCGCACGCCCGAAGCGGCGATTGCTTCGGCGTGGGCCGATGGATTGGCGGCCAGCGAACCCGAAGATACCTGGCCGACCCGCGCCTTCAGTGGCCGCCTGGGGCGTGGCCTGGCGACACCCTATGTGCGCGCCGCCGCTGCGGAAGGCGCACCGGCGCCACGCCCGTACCCGGTGCAGCGCGGCCTGACCGCGCCGATGCGCAGGCAGGCCGTGCAGGAAAATCGTCTGGCGGCGATGCAGGCCTGGGCCGGGCAGTCGGCGTGGATGGCCCCGGCACAGCCGGCCGCCGACGTATTGCGCGGCATGTGGGAACAGGCGCAGGCGCTGCTGCGATGACCGTGACCTGCAACGGCCAACCGGTGCAGGTGGAGGATCTGCTGCCTGCGCTGGTCAACTATGGCCACTTCACCTCGCTGCAGGTGCGCGGTCACGCCGTGCAGGGACTGGACCTGCATCTGGCGCGGCTGTCGCAGGCCACGCGCGAACTGTTCGGCAGCGAGCTGGATGCCGCGCAGGTGCAGGCGTGGATGGCGCACGCCCTGCAGCAGGCCGGCCTGGCCGATGCGTCGCTGCGGGTGACGGTGTACTCGCGCCGCTTCGATTTCCGCAATCCGCTGGCGGCCGTACCGGTGGACGTGCTGGTGGCGGTGTCCGCGCCGGTGGCGCTGACCGCACCGAAGCGGGTGCGCAGCGTGATGTGGCAGCGCGAGCTGCCGCAGATCAAGCACGTCGGCACCTTCGGCCTGTTTGCCGAGCGCCGTGCGGCGATGGCGGAAGGGTTCGACGATGTGCTGTTCGTGACCGCCGATGGCGAGATGAGTGAAGGCAGCACCTGGAACCTGGCCGTGCACGATGGTGAGCGCCTGCTCTGGCCACAGGCGCCGGCCCTGCGCGGTACTGCCGAGACGTTGTTGAAGCAGCATTGGCCGGGGGCACAGCTGACGCGGCCGTTGGCATTGGCTGAACTGGATAGCGTGAAGGCCGCTTTTGCCTGCAACGCCAGCGGCCTATGGGCGCTGGACGCCATCGACGGGCATGTCCTGCCGGGTTCGCAGGCACTGGCTGAACAGGGCAGGGCAGTGCTGGCGGCGGTGGCTTGGGACAGATTGGGGTGAAAACCCCCGCAGGGCATGGCCCGGCGCTGCCGTGAAGGCGGATTCACCCCGGGGTTGGCTCGGCCGGGCTCTGCCGCTATAATCGCCCGCTTACCTCGCCATCCTGGCGACTGGGCAATAGGAAAAACACCATGGTCAAGATTCGACTGACCCGCGGCGGCGCCAAGAAGCGTCCGTTCTACCACATCATCGTCACCGACGTGCGCAGCGCGCGCGACGGCCGCAACATCGAGCGCGTTGGCTTCTACAACCCGGTCGCCCAGGGCGCCGAGAAGCGCATCGAGCTGGACCTGGCCCGCGTTGACCATTGGGTCAAGAACGGCGCCCAGCCGACCGACAAGGTCCGCAACCTGATCAAGGAAGCGACCAAGTCCCAGGCCGCTGCGGCCTGATCCTGACGGGCCACGCTTCGGCGTGGCCCTCTTGGTTGAAGCAGATGAAAGATATCGAGCGCCGCATCCTGCTGGGCAGGGTTGTCGGCGCTTTTGGTGTGCGCGGCGAGATCAAGCTCGAGTCCTGGACCGAGCCACGTTCCGCCATTTTCCGTTACCAGCCGTGGATCGTGCGCAGCCCGTCCGGCGTGGAAACCACGATTGAAGGTGTACGCGGCCGCGACAGCGGCAAGCACCTGGTCGCCCGTTTCCCCGGCGTCGAGGACCGCGATACCGTTGAAGCGATGCACGGCACCGAGATCTACGTGGCCCGCAGTGCGTTGCCGCCGCCGAAGCCCGATGAGTATTACTGGGTGGACCTGGAAGGCCTGGACGTGAAGACCACCGAGGGCGTTGCCCTGGGCCAGGTCTCGCACCTGTTCAGCACCGGCGCCAACGACGTGGTGGTGGTCCGTGGTGACCGCGAACGGATGATTCCGTTCGTGCAGCCGGACTTCGTCAAGTCGGTCGACTTCGAGGCCAACCTGGTCGTGGTCGACTGGGATCCCGAGTTCTGAGTGTGAGCATGCGTTTCGACGTCATCACCCTGTTCCCCGAGTTCCTCGCCCAGTCCGCTGGACTGGGCGTGGTCGGGCGCGCGCAGGAGAAGGGCCTGTTCAGCCTGCATGGCTGGAATCCCCGTGATTACGCCGAAGGCAACTACCGCCGGGTGGACGACCGTCCGTTCGGTGGTGGCCCGGGCATGGTGATGCTGATCGAGCCGCTGCAGGCCTGCCTGCAGGCGATCCGTGATGCTGATCCGACCCCGGCGCGGGTGATCCATCTCAGCCCGCAGGGGGCGCCGTTGACCCAGGCCAAAGTGCGGGAACTGGCGGCGCTGCCGCGCATGGTCCTGCTCTGTGGTCGCTACGAAGGCATCGACGAGCGTTTCCTGGAGGCCAATGTCGACGAGGAGATTTCCCTCGGCGACTACGTGCTGTCCGGTGGCGAGCTGGGCGCGGCGGTGATCATCGACGCCGTGGCCCGCCTGCAGGACGGTGCCCTGAACGACGCGGAATCGGCGGCGCAGGACAGCTTCGAGGGTGACCTCGGCCTGCTCGACTGCCCGCATTACAGCCAGCCGGCCCAGCACCCGCTGGGTGACGTGCCGGACGTGCTGCGCTCGGGCAACCACGCGGCCATCGCGGCCTGGCGCCGGCAGCAGTCGCTGGTCCGTACCGCCGAGCGGCGCCCGGACCTGCTGGATGAACAGGCGCTGGGCAAGGCCGACCGCAAGCTGCTGGAGCAGGCCCGTCAGGCCCAGAAACACAAGGCCAGCCCCTAGCGCAGGGCTGGCGTTATCGGCTATCATGGCCAATTCCCGTCGGCCCCGGCCGGCGCGCGCAGTACCCAAAACAAACGTGCAGCACAGTCCGGTGACTGCATGAGCCTACGTTGTCGATACGACACGCCCACCCGAACAAGAATCGGTGTAACCCATGAGCAAGCTGAACAAGTCCATCGTCGCGGAATTCGAATCCGCCCAGATCACCCGTGAACTGCCGAAGTTCAGCCAGGGCGACACCGTTGTCGTCAACGTGAAGGTGAAGGAAGGCAGCCGCGAGCGCGTGCAGGCCTACGAAGGCGTTGTCATCGCCACCAAGAACGCCGGCCTGAACTCCTCGTTCACCGTCCGCAAGATCTCGCACGGCTACGGCGTCGAGCGCGTTTTCCAGACCCACAGCGCCATCATCGACTCGGTCGAAGTGAAGCGTCGTGGTAAGGTCCGCGCCGGCAAGCTGTACTACCTGCGTGGCCTGGAAGGCAAGGCTGCCCGCATCAAGGAAGACCTGGCTGCCGCTGCTGCCGCCAAGGCTGCCCGTCTGGCCGAAAAGGCCTGATAAACAACTTCGGTTGTTGCCGCGACGGCCACCTTCGGGTGGCCGTTTGCGTTTCCGGCATCGCATCGGCCACGATCAGGGGATGAACGACATCAATCCGCGCTATCCCGCCGTGATCCAGTCGGCGCTGCGCTTCCTCGACGGCAAGGGGCTGGCGCGCGTGCAGTCGGCACCGCTGCTGCATCGCCTTCTGTGGCGCATGGGCATCGCACTGCCACCGCCGATCCTGGCCGGCTTCGGCACCAATGCGCTGGTGCAGGGCCTGCTGTTCGGGCTGTTCTGGACCGCGCTGATGTGGCTGATGCTGTGGCAGGGCAGTGAGCGCCCGCTGGCCCTGCTGCTGGCGGCCGGCCTGGTGGCCGGTGCGCTGTTCGGCATTGTGATGGCGGCGCTGATGCGTTCGCTGCGCCGCCACCGCAAGCTGCCGGACTGGCAGCAGTTCCGGGCGCGGCAAGCGGACTGAGCCGATGGCGCACTGCGCCGTGACCGTTGGGGACAGGCCGCGCTAGGCTGCGGTTTCATCCCGATGGACGTGCTGTGCGATGCCTGCCAAGCGAACCGCACCTTCCACCGCGCCCGCGCTGTTGTCAGGCGGCAACCCGCAGATCGCCAAGGGCGAAGGCGATGCGCCGGTGCAGGCCTATATCGCGGCGATGCCGGACTGGAAGCGGCCGATCGGAGCACAGCTGGACGCGCTGATCGAACAGGCTGTACCCGGTGTGTACAAGGCAGTGAAGTGGAATTCGCCGATGTATGCGGTTGCGCCGGGCGAAGGCTGGTTTCTCAGCTTCCACTGCTTCACCCGCTACATCAAGGTGGCGTTCTTCCGCGGCGCTGCGCTGAAGCCGGTGCCGCCCGAGCCGTCCAGGAGTGCCGATACGCGCTACCTGCACATCCAGCAGGAGGGTGCGTTGGATGAGGCGCAGTTCCTCGACTGGGTGCGCCAGGCCGCGGCATTGCCCGGCGAGCGCATGTAAGTGCATCGTTCCGATCTCCCTGCCGACGAGAACCGCTGATGGCCACGCATGCACCGAACCCTGCCGATGCCGGAACCCCGGCCGCTGAACTGATCGATGCACGCATCGCCGAGCTGGGCGACTGGCGTGGCGAGGCGCTGGCACGCGTGCGTGCCTTGATCCATGAGGCGCTGCCGGACGTGCAGGAAACCTGGAAGTGGCGCGGTACACCGGTGTGGGAGCACAACGGCATCCTGTGCACCGGCGAAACCTACAAACAGGCGGTGAAGCTGACCTTTGCCAACGGTGCGGCGTTGGCCGATCCGAAGGGCCTGTTCAACGCCAGCCTGGACGGCAACACGCGACGTGCGATCGACATCCATGAAGGCGCGATGCCGGATGTCGCCGCGTTCAAGGCGCTGATGCGCGCGGCGGCCACGTTCAACGCGGCGAAGAAGAAGCGGTAGAGCCGGCCGCTGGCCGGCTGTTGCGCGATGCTTCCGGGGAGGTTTGAAGGTGCCGGCCAGCGGCCGGCACTACCGCAGTGGCGCGGCATCCGGGTCGGCCACCGGCGACGGCGGGCAGGCCGGAATCTCCGACGGCGTGGCCAGTTCTTCGGCGTGCGAGGGCTTGCCCATCATCTTCGCCTTGCGCCAGCCGCCCCAGCGGTAATAGGCCAGTGACAGCAGCATCGACACCAGCGAGCTGACCGGGAAGCTCCACCAGATCGCGTCGGCGCCCCAGTACGGCTGCAGCAGTTCGGCGAACGGCACGCGCACGCCCCACAGTGAGCCGGCCAGGATCAGCAATGGCGGAATCACCGCGCCGGTCGAGCGCACCACGCCGGAGATCACGAAGCTGACGCCGAAGAACAGGAACGAGCCGATCACCACGTGGTTGAGGTGGCGGGCGATGTCCAGCGCCTGGCTGGCCGGCGGCAGGAACAGCGCCAGCAGCTGGCGGTCGAACAGCACCAGCGGCAGGATCAGCGCGCCGGTCAACAGGAAGTTGAACAGCACGCCCTGGCGCGCAGTGCCGCGCACGCGATCCCAGCGCTGCGCACCGACGTTCTGCGCGGCCATCGACGAGCACGCCGCACCGATCGCCATCGCCGGCATCTGCAGGTAGTTCCACAGCTGCAGGGCAGCGCCGTAACCGGCGCCGGTGTCGGTGCCGTATTGGTTGACCATGGTCATCAGCAGGATCACCGACAGCGAGATCAGCACCATCTGCAGGCCCATCGGCACACCCTTGATCACCAGCGCCTTGAGGATGGTCAGGTCGAGCTTGAACAGGCGCAGGTCGGCGCGGCCCAGCCACAGGGTGTGGCGCTTGTGCCGCATGTACAGCAGCAGGCCGGCCAGCGACAGCGTCTGCGCGACCAGCGTGGCCCAGGCCGAGCCGGCGATACCCAGCGCGGGGAACGGCCCCATGCCGAAGATCAGCACCGGGTTCAGCACGATGTCCAGCGCCACCGACACCATCAGGAAGCGGAACGGCGTGCGCGAGTCACCGGCACCGCGCAGTGCGGCGGTGAGGAAGGCGAACGCGTACAGCGTCGGCATCGCCAGGAAGATGATCTGCAGGTAGGCCTCGGCCAGCGGCAGCGAGGCGGCCGGTGTACCCATCGCCGCCAGCAGCGGATGGGCCATGAACCAGCCGGCGATGGCGATGATCACCGACAGGCCAATGAAGAAGGTAGCGCTGGTGCCAACCACGCGCCGCGCCTGCGCGATGTCGCGCGCGCCGATTGCCTGGCCGATCAGGATGGTCGAGGCCATGCCGAAGCCGAACACCGAGCCGATCAGGAAGAACATGATGTTGTTGGCGTTCGCGGTGGCGGTCAGTGCCGCCTCGCCGAGGAAGCGCCCCACCCAGACCGCATTCACCGAACCGTTCAGCGACTGCGCGATGTTGCCTGCCAGGATCGGTAGTGAAAACAGCAGAAGATTGCGGCCGATCGGGCCGGAGGTCAGGTCAAGCGGCGCTTTGGCCATGGAGTGGTGATCGAATCCCGGGAGGCGCACACTAGCACCAAGCCGGTTTGCAGGATGTGGCAATGCATCAACGACTGCAGGTGAAATGGAGCATGGCGTTGGCCTTGATCGGCGTCGCACTGGCCGCATGTTCGACAGGTGACCGGCTGGGCGATACCCAGGTGCGGCCAACCGACCGCCCCGAGTGCCTGGTCGGCAGCCAGCGCCAGGACCTGTCCGCTGGTGTACCCACCTTGATCGGGGGCAGCGGCTGCCGCACCGACCCCGATAACCCGCGCCCCCTGAACAAGCCACCGGAGTAGTCCGCACCGATGCCTGAGCTTTCCCCGTTGTCGCCCAGTGTCCGCCTGGACATCTGGTTGTGGGCGGCCCGTTTCTTCAAGACCCGCAGCCTGGCCAAGCAGGCCATCGAGACCGGCAAGGTCAGCGTGGCCGGGCAGCGCCCGAAATCCTCGCGCGCGGTGCGTGTTGGCGAGCAGCTGCAGGTCGACCGCGGTGAGGAGCATTTCGAGATCCAGGTGCTGGGCCTGAGCGACCAGCGCGGGCCGGCGCCAACGGCACAGCAGCTGTACGCCGAGAGCGAGGCTTCGAAGGCGCGCCGTGCCGAACAGCGTGCACTGCGCATCGCGGCACGCGATGGTTTCCAGCCGCCGGAACACAAGCCGGACAAGCGCGCGCGGCGTTTGATCCGGGCGTTGGGTGACATCGACGCGCTCTAGCGAAATCCTGATTCCAACGGATTGTTCCTATCGCGGTGCGAAACAAAGCGCCGGTCACGGTACGTTCGGATTGCGCTGGGCAGGCTGGTTTTTCACCTATCGAAGGCCTGCCCATGCGTCGTCTGCTGTTATGCCTGTCCCTGCTTGCTGCTGCGCCACTGCACGCTGCCGACATCACCTTCTGGGACGTTCCGCAACGCGGTGGCAACAGCATGAACATGTCGCCTCCGGACCGGAAATACTTCGAGGCGCTGCGTGCGACCGGTGCGACCTGGGTGCGGCTGGTGCCGGACAAGTGGAAGGGGCAGGGCGGTCGTGACTTCCTGATCGGCAACGCCGATGACTATCGCGGACTGGTTCCGGCCGACCTGGCCACGCTGCGGCGGGTGCTGGATGACGCCGAAGCGGCCGGGCTGAAAGTGGTGCTGACGCCGCTGTCGCTGCCGTTGCTGCGCTGGAAGCAGCACAACGGCGATGTGGTCGACCAGCGCCTGTGGCAGTCCTTCGACAACCATGTGCCGGCCCGTCGCTTCTGGCATGACCTGGCCACGGCGCTGAAGGGTCATCCTGCCTTGGCCGCCTACAACCTCATCAATGAGCCGGTGCCCGAGTACGGTGCAGGCCTGGCCGAGCATGCGTCCACTGAGGCGATGCAGCGGTGGTATGCCGGTGTGCAGGACGGCCCACGCGATCTGCGCCGCTTCTACTCGGAGCTGATCGCCAGCATCCGCGAGGTCGACACCGCGATGCCGCTGATGCTGGATGCGGGCTGGTATGCCGCCGCCGACGGTTTCAACTACTGGCCGGCACCGCTGGCGGATTCGAAGCTGCTGTACAGCGTGCACATGTACGAGCCGTATGCAGCAACCAGTGCACCGAACCAGACGCGTGCCAAACCCTGGCGCTATCCGGCGCAGGTGCCGTTCGGTGCAGGCAGCGAGCATTGGGATGCGGCGCGTGTACGCCGTTACCTGCAGCAGCCGATGACGTGGGCCGCCTCGCATGGCGTCGGTGCCAACCGCATGGTGGTGGCCGAATTCGGCTGCATGCGGCGGTGGCCGGACTGCAGCCGCTACCTGCAGGATGTGCTGCAGGTGCTGGAGCAGGACAAGGTGCACTGGGCCTTCTACGCCTTCCGCGAGGATGGCTGGGACGGCATGGACTACGAACTGGGCGACAAGCCGCTGCCGTGGTCGTACTGGCAGGCGCAGGAAAAGGGCGGCCATGTCGAGCCGCCGCGCTCGATGCAGGCGCCCTTGTTCGCACCGATCCTGCAGCGTTTGAAGGCGGGCAACCGGTAAGCCGCCGGGCCTGGCCCGGCGCTACCCATGGCGATGCCGGTAGCGCCGGCCCATGTCCGGCCAGGCTTTCCCTCAGCGCTTGCCGCCGAGCAGATTGCCGCCCAGCTTGAGCAGATCGCCCACGCCCAGCTGACCATCACCATCCTGGTCCAGCAGGCTGCCGAGCAGGCCACCGGCAAGACCGCCCTGCTGCTGCACCTGCTGCTTTTCCTGGCCGAGCGCCTGACTGAGCGAGCCGGCATCGGCCTGGCCGCCACCGAGGCGCTGGGCGAGGAAGGCCATCACGATCGGTGCGAGGATCTGCAGCAGCTGGCTGGTGCGGCCACTGTCGAGCTGGGTGGCCTGGGCCAGGCCGGTTTCCACCTTCTGCTGGCTGCCGCCGAAGATGTGGCCGAGGATGCCGGCGCCGTCGCTGGCGGCACCACCGCCACCGCCGCCCAGCACCGAGCCGAGCACGCTGCCCAGGTCCAGGCCGCTGTGGTTGTTCTGCAAGGCGCCGAGCAGTGCCTGCGCGCCCTGCGGCTGCGAGGCGTTGTTGCCCAGCGCGCCCATCAGCACCGGCAGCGCGGCACTGATCGCGCCGGAAGCCTGGGTATCGCTGATGCCGAGCTGCTGCGACACCTGCTGCAGCGGGGCGCCCTGCAATTTGGCGAGAAGTTCATCGGTCAGGCTCATCTGCGGAATCCTTGATTGGGGTTGGGCGTGCAGAAGGTACGACGCGGACCGTTAAAACGGCGACGCCGCCTCACGGGGAGGCGGCGTGCCGTTCACGGGGGAGGGCGATCAGAGCTCGATGTCTTCGGCGCCCGGGGTGGCGGTGGGGAAGTCCGCTTCCGGCTGCGCCGGCTTGAACGGATCCGACGGCTGGCTGGCCAGCGCCTTCAGCGCCGCGGCAACACCGGCACCGTAGGCCGGGTCGGCCTTGCTGCAGTTGTCGATGTGGCGCTGCTTGATGAAGTCCGGCGCATCGCCCAGGGCACGGGCGGTGTTGGCGAACAGGCGGTCCTTCTGTGCCTGGTTGTAGCTGCGGAACAGCGCACCGGGCTGGCTGAAATAGTCGGCGTCGTCCTCGCGGAAATTCCAGAAGTCGGCGTCGCCCCGGATCTTCATCGGCGGCTCGCGGTACTGCGGCTGCTCCTGCCACTGGCCGTAGCTGTTCGGCTCGTAGTGCGGCAGGCCGCCGTAGTTGCCGTCCACGCGCATCGCACCATCGCGGTGGTTGCTGTGCACCGGGCAGCGCGCTGCGTTCACCGGAATCTGGTGATGGTTCACGCCCAGGCGGTAGCGCTGCGCATCGGAGTAGGCGAACAGGCGAGCCTGCAGCATCTTGTCCGGCGACGGGCCGATGCCCGGCACCAGGTTGCTCGGCGCGAACGCCGACTGCTCCACGTCCTGGTACCAGTTGACCGGGTTGCGGTTCAGTTCGAACTGGCCCACTTCGATCAGCGGGTAGTCGCTCTTCGGCCACACCTTGGTCAGGTCGAACGGATGCACGCGGTAGGTTTCCGCCTCCAGCTCCGGCATGACCTGGATGAACAGCTTCCACTTCGGGAAGTCGCCCTTGTCGATCGCGGCGAACAGGTCGCGGCCGTGGCTTTCGCGGTCATGGCCGACCAGGATCTGTGCCTGTGCGTCGGTCAGCGACTCGATGCCCTGCTGGCTGACGAAGTGGAACTTCACCCAGAAGCGCTCGCTGTCGGCGTTGGTGAAGCTGTAGGTGTGCGAGCCGAAACCGTGCATGTGGCGGAAGCTGCGCGGAATGCCGCGGTCGCTCATCACCACGGTCACCTGCAGCAGGGCTTCGGGCAGCAGGGTCCAGAAGTCCCAGTTGTTGCGCGCGCTGCGCAGGTTGGTATGCGGGTCGCGCTTGACCGCCTTGTTGAGGTCGGCGAACTTGCGTGGGTCGCGCAGGAAGAACACCGGCGTGTTGTTGCCGACCAGGTCCCAGTTGCCCTCTTCGGTGTAGAACTTCAGCGCGAAGCCGCGGATGTCGCGCTCGGCGTCGGCGGCGCCACGCTCGCCGGCCACCGTGGTGAAGCGGGCGAACATCTCGGTCTGCTTGCCGACCTTCTCGAACAGCTTGGCGCGGGTGTACTTGCTGATGTCGTGGGTGACGGTGAAGGTGCCGAACGCGCCCGAGCCCTTGGCATGCATGCGGCGCTCGGGAATGATCTCGCGGTTGAGGTTGGCCAGCTTTTCCAGCAGCCAGACGTCTTCCATCAGCAGCGGGCCACGCGGGCCGGCGGTCTTGCTGTTCTGGTTGTCCACCACCGGTGCGCCGAAGGCCGTGGTCATCGGCGTGACCGGATCATCGCCGTGCTTCTGCTTGGGCGTGGTGCTCAGCTCGCGCTGCTGCTCGGCGCCCTGCTCCGGCGACGGGGCGGTGTGATACGGGCACTTGGCGTTGTTGTTGTCGGACTGGCTCATCGGCTGGCTCCTGGTGGCGGTGAAGACGTGGGAGAAACATCTTCACTCGACTTTAGCTATGGCCAGATGAAATGAATAATCGAATGATCCATTCAGATTGATAGATTCTGTCAATTGAAACGCAGAATCGGATTTGCGGAGTCTTTCAGCAGGCCTCCCGCAAGGTGGGCGGGAGGCCATGGGCGTGCGCTGCGGTTACAGCAGCGCTTTTAACCGGTACAAGGCTTCCAGCGCCTGCTTCGGCGTCAGTTCGTCCGGGTCGATCGCCGCCAGCGCGTCCTGTGCCTTGCTCGACGGTGCCGCGAACAGGCCGAACTGCTGCGGTGCATCCAACGCCTGCGGCGCCAGCTCGGCGGCATGGCTCTCACCACCGCGCTGTTCCAGCTCGGCCAGACGACGGCGTGCCTGCGCTACGGTGGCGCGCGGCAGGCCGGCCAGTGCCGCTACCTGCAGGCCGAAGCTGCGGTTGGCCGGGCCGTCCTTCACCGCGTGCATGAACACCAGCGCTTCACCGTGCTCGACCGCGTCCAGGTGCACGTTGGCGATGCCGCTGCGGCCGCCCTCGTGCTGCTCGTCGGCCAGCGCGGTCAGCTCGAAGTAGTGGGTGGCGAACAGCGTGTAGCAGCGGTTCTGGTAGGCCAGGTGGCGGGCCACTGCATCGGCCAGCGCCAGGCCATCGTAGGTGGACGTGCCGCGGCCGATCTCATCCATCAGCACCAGCGAATGCGCGGTGGCGTGATGCAGAATGTAGCTGGTCTCGGCCATCTCGACCATGAAGGTCGACTGCCCGCGGGCAAGGTCGTCGCCGGCGCCGATGCGGGTCAGGATGCGGTCGATCGGGCCGATCAGCGCGCGGCTGGCCGGCACGAAGCTGCCGATGTGGGCCAGCAGCACGATCAGCGCGTTCTGCCGCATATAGGTCGATTTACCGCCCATGTTCGGGCCGGTGATGACCAGCATGCGCCGGTCCGCATGCAGATCCAGATCATTGGGTTCGAACGGCTGCTCGCGCACTGCTTCGACCACCGGATGGCGGCCACGCTCGATCTTCAGGCAGGGCTCGGCCTGCAGCTCCGGGCGCGCCCAGTCCAGCGCCTGCGCGCGTTCGGCGAACGCTGCCAGCACATCCAGTTCGCTCAGTGCAGCGGCACACTGCTTCAGCGGTTCCAGCTGCCCGCCCAGGGTATCCAGCAGCTGCTCGTACAGGTACTTCTCGCGCGACAGCGAACGGTCGCGCGCGGACAGCACCTTGTCTTCGAACGCCTTCAGTTCTTCGGTGATGTAGCGCTCGGCATTGGTCAGCGTCTGGCGGCGGGTGTAGTGCACCGGCGCGCGGTCGGACTGGCCCTTGCTGATTTCGATGTAGTAGCCGTGCACGCGGTTGTAGCCCACCTTCAGGGTGGGAATGCCGCTGCTCTCGCGCTCGCGCTGCTCCAGGTCGACCAGGAACTGGTCGGCATGGGTGGACAGGCGGCGCAGCTCGTCCAGCTCTTCATCGAAGCCATCGGCCAGCACGCCGCCATCGCTCAGCTTCAGCGGTGGCATCTCGGCGATGGCGCTGGCCAGCAGCTGCGCGCACTCGTCGTGTTCGCCCAGTGCCGCATGCAGCGTCTGCAGGCGCGGCGAATCCAGTGGTGCCAGCACTTCGCGCACCGCCGGCAGCAGGCCCAGGCCGTCGCGCAGGGTGGAGAAATCGCGCGGGCGCGCCGAACGCAGCGCGACGCGGGTGAGGATGCGTTCCAGGTCGCCGAGGCGACGGAACTGCTCGCGGATGTCGGCGTCGCTGCCACGGTCGATCAGGGTTTCCACCGCATGGTGGCGCTGCACCAGCACCTCGCGCAGGCGCAGCGGGCGGTGCAGCCAGCGCCGCAGCAGGCGCCCGCCCATCGGCGTCACCGTGCTGTCGAGCACACCCAGCAGCGTATTGCGGGTGTCGCCATCAACACGCGTATCCAGTTCCAGATGGCGGCGGGTAGCGGCGTTCATCGCGATCGCCTCGCCGGCGGTTTCCATCGCGATCGAGGTCAGGTGCGGCAGGCGCTGCTTCTGGGTTTCCTCGACATAGCCAAGCAGGGCACCGGCCGCAGCGGTGGCGCGCGGCTTGTCGTCGATGCCGAAGCCGCTCAGGTCATGCAGCTTGAAGAAATTCAGCAGCTGGCGGCGGCCGCTGTCGGCATCGAACAGCCACGGCGCGCGGCGACGTACGCCGGTGCGCTGGCGCAGGAACTCCGGCCAGTTCTCTTCATCGGGCACCAGCAGCTCGGCCGGCTCCAGCCGCGCCAGTTCGGCTTCCAGCGCGTCGTCGGTTTCCACCTCGTTGACCAGGAAGCGGCCGCCGGCCAGGTCGGCCCAGGCCAGGCCGTAGCCCTGCTTGCTGCGCGACAGGGCCATCAGCAGGGTGTCGCGGCGTTCATCCAGCAGCGCCTCGTCGGTGACCGTGCCGGGGGTGACGATGCGCACCACCTTGCGCTCGACCAGGCCCTTGGCCAGCGCCGGGTCGCCGATCTGCTCGCAGATCGCCACCGACTCGCCCAGCGCCACCAGCCGTGCCAGGTAGCCTTCATAGGCATGTACCGGCACGCCGGCCATCGGGATCGGTGCGCCGCCGGAGCTGCCGCGCTGGGTCAGGGTGATGTCGAGCAGGCGCGCCGCCTTGCGGGCGTCGTCATAGAACAGTTCGTAGAAGTCACCCATGCGGAAGAACAGCAGCAGGTCCGGGTAATCGGACTTGGCCGCGAAGAACTGCTTCATCAGCGGGGTGTGTTCCTTGGACGCCTTGGCGTTGCTGGTGTTGTCTTTTGTATCAGTCACTTGGGGCGTTTCGCGTCTTGGCAGGGCGTCGGGGCGTGGCCACGCGCAGGCATGGCCGGAGAGGCCATTAGTGTAGCGATCTGGGGAGGTCGATGATCCGCGGCACCCGTGCTGGGCCCGGGGGCTGTCCGTGTGCCAACGCCTGCGCCCCTGCGCCGGCACTTTGGTTGATTTCCCCAGGGGCCCACGGTAGTGTCAGCCCCGGCGATTTCCGCCAAGCGGCCTCCATGGAAACCGGGGCGACTTATCCCCCGGGCGGGCGTTGATGGAAAGAACAAGCATGACTGCAGCCTGCATGGCCGCCGAACCTCGTTACACCTGGCGTACCGTCCTGCTGAGCATCCTGGTCGCCATCGTTCCGCTTGCCGGCTCCGCACCCTACACCTTGCTGAAGGCGGTGCTGCTGCTGGCCCTGCTGGTCACCGGCGTGGTTCTGATCCGCCGCCAGCCCGATGTCCGCCTGCGCTACCGCATCGCCCGGTTCATCGTGATCGTCTGCTTCCTGCGCCTGGCCTATGCCTTCTACAGCATCCTCTGGCACGGGCTGCGCTGGAACGAGCTGGATCTGCCGGCGCAGACACTGCTCTACCTGGGTACCGCTGCCGTGTTCGCCACTGCGCTGGACTGGCGCCTGATCTGGAAGATCTTCGCCGTGTCCACCCTGGTCTTCGGCGGGTCGTGCATCGTGCAGCACCACGTGATGGGCCTTGAACGCGCGCACGGTTTCAGTGGCGGCGAATGGACGGCCATCGAGTTCACCATGGTGACGCTGTGCATGGCGTTGTTCTCGGTCATCCGGTTGATCCAGCCCAATGTGCATCCGGCCGAACGCTGGCTGCACGGCGTGGCCATCGCCGTCGGCGTCTACGGTTCGATCCTGGCGCAGAGCCGCGGGCCGATCCTGGCGTTCATTCCCGCCATGCTGATGGTGATTGCGGTGCACGTCCGGCGCACCCGGCGCTGGCGGGGGGCACTGGCCTTCGTCGGTGCCCTGGTCATTGGCGTGGTCGGTGCCACCTCGGTGCTGAACCATGAGGTGATCCAGCGCTTCGGTGAGGTCAGTGGCGAGATCTCCGGTTTCAACCAGGAAAACGAGGTCGGCTCGGTCCGCGAGCGCATCGCCATGTGGGGCGTGGCGGTCGACGCCTTCGCCGAGCATCCCGTGGCAGGGGTGGGCCTGAACCAGTTCGGTACCTATGCACGTGAGGGCATCGCCCGCGGCGAGGTGTCCGAGTCGATCTTCCGCTACAACCACCCGCACAACGAGTACCTGGAAGCGGCGGTGACCGGTGGCGTGCCGTTGCTGCTGATCATGCTGCTGGTCTTCATCCTGCCCGGCATTCATTTCGTGCGACGTCTCGGCCACGCCGACGACATCACCGCGATGATCGCCACCGCCGGACTTGCCGTGGTCATCGTCTATGCGCTGTCGGCGTTCACGGACAACGTGTTCTACCGGGCGATGCCCCATTCGTTCTATTTCTACCTTGTGCTGGGCTTCATGCTGGCGACCGCCTTGCCTGCGCGCGACCTGCGCCGGCCAGGGAGTCCCTCCTGATGGCGCATATCCACCTGCTGGCCGCCGACAACCAGCGTGGCCTGTCCCATGACATCCAGGTGATCGAGCGCTCGTTGCAGCAGCTCGGGCACACGGTGACGGTCAGCCGTCTGGACGCGGTGCGCAATGGGGGGGCCTGGAAGCTCCGCGGGATGCGCCTGCGCAGGCTGCTGGCCTCGTGGCTGAGCCTGGGGCGCACGCCGGCCCGGTTCGACATCAACATCTCGCTGGAGCATGTCCGGCCGGCAAGCTTCGGACTGGCCGAGGTCAATCTGTTGATTCCGAATCCGGAATGGGTGTCCGCACGCAGCCTGCGGATCCTGCCGCGGTTCGATGCGTTGTTGACCAAGACCGAAGACGCTACGCGCATCTTCAATGCGCTGGGCATGCGCGCGCTGGAAGTCGGTTTCTGCAGCCGTGACCGCTACGACCCGGCGGTGCCGCGCAGACCGCGCAGCTTCCTGCATGCAGCTGGTACCAGTCGCATGAAGGGCACGGCAACGCTGGTCGAGGTCTGGAAGCGCCATCCGGAGTGGCCCTTGCTGACCATCCTGCGCGGCGGCCCTTCGGACGAAGATGAGGGCGGGGCCGCGAACCTGCGGATCGTCCGCGAGCGCCTGCCCGACCAGGAGGTGCAGCGCCTGCAGAACGAACATGCGTTCCACCTGTGCCTGTCGCAGACCGAAGGCTGGGGCCATTACCTGGTGGAAGCGATGAGCTGCGGGGCGGTGGTGATCACCTGCGACGGCGCGCCGATGAATCAGATGATCGACGACAGCCGCGGCATCCTGGTTGCCGCGCACGAGGGCGAGCCCTGCCATCTGTCCAGGACCTGGCATGTGGATGAGAAGGCACTGGAACAGGCCGTCGAGCGTGCGCTGGCGATGGATGAGGCCGAGTGGACCCGGCTGGGCGCCAATGCACGCGCATGGCACCTGGCCAGCGAAGTGGCGTTCCCACGCCGGCTGGGCGAGGCCCTGGCCAAGCTTTGAGCTGATGGGGCTGGTTGCTGCAGAGTGCTCAACCTGGCACCAGGGTGATCTGCGGATGGCTGCCGAAGATCTCCATGACGATCTCGAAGTAGGTCTGTCCCTGGCCAAGCGACAGTGCCGTCAACTGAGCGTGGATGGCCGGACCGTTGAACCTGCCGCCCTGATCGAGTTTCGACTGCAGCCAGGCGCGCGTCGTCTCGCGGCCCAGTGCCTCGCGGCTGTGGGCGATGTCGCGCCACACCACCGTGGCGGTGGCATGACCGGCGAGCGCGCCGTAGCCCCCGTGCAGCAGGTCATCAAGCGCGTCCAGGCTTGCGCCCAGCTGCCAGTCTTCGTCGGCCATGAACACACGATTGATTTCCACGTAGAGGCTGGCGATGTCGTTGATGGACGCGCCTTCGATGTGCAGGATCCGTGTCATCTGCAGACTGTAGCCCTCCGGGGCGACGGTTGTGTCCGGCGCAGATAATCCGGGCCGCCTTGGATGGGGTGGCGTTATTATGGTGTTAATCCTGCGTGATTTTCATCGGGCGCTGGCGTGTCAGCGCTATTCGATAAGGATATGGCGCCATTATCGGTCGCCGCATTTTCTGACTGCCTGCACAGTTTCATATATTTGGATCGGTCCATATATAAAGTCCCGTAAAGTTTCCCTCCGCTGCGCCGCCATCGAACGTACGGCCACGATCAAGGGAATTGAGATGCTTGCCTTACGTAATCTCCGTGTGGGATCCCGGCTTGGCGCCGGCTTCGGTCTGCTGCTGCTGTTCATCATGGCCATCGTCGGCCTGGTGCTGTATGGGAATCAGCTGAAATCCGCCCAGTTCGAGAAAGTGGTGGACGTCAACATGGTGAAGATGCGCCTGTTGAATGACATGCTTGATACCAACAACGCGGTGCTGATGCATCGTCGCCTGATGGTGATCAAGCGGGGTGACGAGTTCGACAAGGATTACCAGCGTGCCCAGGAGTTGGCGCGGACCTATGACGGTATCTGGGCCAAGTACATCAAGATTCCGCGTGACGCTACCGGCGATACCCTGGTCGCGCGCATCGAGGCGGCCCGCAAGGCCACCGATGCATCAACCCAGCAATTGCATGAGCGCATGAAGGCGGGGGATTTCGATGGTGCAGCGAAGGAGCTGCTGGCCGAGCACGGATTGGCAACGGCCTGGAATGAATCCATTTCGGCCCTGCTGCGCCACCAGGAAACACTGACCGAACGCAGCCGCGAAGAGTACCGCGCAACCGAATCGTGGACCGGCACGCTGTCGATCGCGTTCGGGGCACTGAGCCTGTTGCTGGGGACATTGGCGGCCTGGGCGATCACCCGCAGCCTGACCCGCCCGCTGGAAGGAGCGGTGAAGCTGGCCGACGGCATCGCCAGTGGCCGCCTGGACAGCAGCATCGACGCCACCGGCAACGACGAGGTGACCCAGCTGCTGAAGTCGATGCAGCGCATGCAGGCACAGCTGCAGTCGGTGATGGCGGCACAGGGGGAGCTGGCCCGCCAGCACGATGCCGGCAGCCTCAGCTACCGCATGGACGAGAGCGCGTTCCCCGGTGACTACGGGCGCATGGTGCATGAGACCAATGCGCTGGTTGGATCGCACGTGCAGGTACAGAACCGGCTGATCGAGGTGATGAAACACTACGCACGCGGCGATCTGTCGGTGGACATGGACCCGCTGCCCGGTGAGAAGGCGGCGATCACCCAGGCGATGGACGAAACAAAGTCCAGCCTGTCGGCGATCAACAGCGAGATCCGCCGGTTGGCGACAGCGGCTGCGGCAGGCGACTTCAGCCTGCGCGGCGACGAAGATCGCTTCGCCTATGATTTCCGCGACATGGTGGCCGGGCTCAACCGCCTGATGCAGACCACCGACGAGAACCTGGTGCAGGTGTCGACCCTGCTGCAGGCCATCTCGCGCGGCGACCTGACCGTGCGCATGCAGGGTGATTTCCATGGCGTGTTCGCGCGCATGCGTGATGACTGCAACGCCACGGTCGACCAGCTCAAGCAGATCGTCGGCCGCATCCAGTCCAGCGCCTCCAGCATCAATCTGGCCGCAGGTGAAATCGCTTCGGGCAACACCGACCTGTCGCGGCGTACCGAACAGCAGGCGGCAAACCTGGAAGAAACGGCAGCATCGATGGAGGAACTGACCTCCACCGTGAAGCAGAATGCCGAGCATGCACGGCAGGCCAACCAATTGGCCATCGGCGCGCATGGTGTTGCTTCCCAGGGCGGTGAAGTGGTGGGCCAGGTGGTCACCACGATGTCGGCCATCGAGGCATCGTCGAAGAAGATCGCCGAGATCATCAGCGTCATCGACGGCATCGCCTTCCAGACCAATATCCTCGCGCTGAACGCGGCGGTCGAAGCTGCGCGTGCCGGCGAGCAGGGCAGGGGCTTTGCAGTGGTGGCCAGCGAAGTGCGTACGCTGGCGCAGCGCTCGGCGGGTGCGGCCAAGGAGATCAAGGGCCTGATCGAGGATTCGGTCGGCAAGGTCGCCGACGGCTCGGCACTGGTCCGCCAGGCGGGCACCACGATGGGCGAGATCGTGGCCTCGGTGCAGCGCGTGACCGACATCATGGCCGATATCTCTGCTGCCTCCCAGGAGCAGAGCTCGGGCATCGAACAGGTCAACCAGGCGGTGGTGCAGATGGATGAGACCACGCAGCAGAATGCGGCGCTTGTAGAAGAGGCCAGTGCGGCGGCACGCTCGATGGAGGAGCAGGCCAACCTGCTGGCCGAGGCGGTTTCGGTGTTCCGCACGGGGGCGGTGACCGCTGCCGCCGCGGTGCGCCCGGCGCTGGCAGCCGTGGCGGCATCGGTTGCGCCGGTGCGCCGGCCCGCGGTGCTGTCGCCGCGAATCGAGCCGACGCTGGCCGCCAATGCGGGTGGCTGGGAAGAGTTCTAGAAGAGGGCAAGGCCGGCAGGGAGACGGCGCCCATCGCGACGGCTGGTCGCGATGGGCGCGGATTTTCTTCCTGAACGTGCCATGGCCGATGAAGTGGCGGACACGCGCATTTCACTTCCGGTTGCCAACCGCGGGAGGACACTGGCGCCATACCGGAACTCAGGAGATGGCCATGAAGACCTCGACCCGATTGCTTGTGCTGGGCACCCTGCTGGCAGCTTCGTCGGTGGCCGGCGCGCAGACCTATGGCCCGCGCGATGAGGGACGCAAGTTCAACGACGGCAGCCGCGTGGTCTGCAAGAACGTGGAAGTGCAGCGCAACTCGCGCGATCCGAACCGCATCACGGGTACCGCTACCGGCGCCGTGATCGGTGGCCTGCTCGGCAACCAGGTAGGTGGCGGCAACGGCAAGAAGCTGGCCACCGTGGCAGGCGCCGTTGCAGGTGGTGCGGCCGGTCGCCAGATCCAGGGCAACAGCCAGCAGAAGAACGGCGACCGCGTGGTGGAACGTCGCTGCGAACGCGTCTACCGCTGATTGACCGCAGCCAGACCCCGCTTCCCCTTCCACACCGCAGTACTCGAACGTTACGGAAAAAGGGGACGGAGGGGATTAAGTCGCAATCCCCCAATCTGCCGTTTACGACTTAATCCCCTCCGTCCCCTTTTTTGCGAGGAGGCGCCAGCTGGCGAGGCTGCCGTAGACCAGCAGCAGGGCGGTGAGGGTGACCAGTTCGTGGCTGACTTCGGCCAGGCGGGCGTCCATCTGGTTCAGGCGCACCATCAGGTTGATGCCCGAGGTGGTCGGCAGAAGCTGCGCCAGCCAGACCAGCGGTGGTGGCGTCATCACTGCCGGCCACGACAGGTTGGCCAGGAAGAACAGCGGGATCGAGGTGGCGATGATGTACTGGAAGGCGCGTTCGCGGGTTCGGAAGAAACTGCCGACGAACAGGCCGAAGGCCACGGTGGCGGCGATGAACAAGGTGCCGCCGAGCAGCTGGCCCAATGGGTTGCCGCCGCGCGGATAGTCCTGCACCCAGGCGGTGAAGCCGGCGTAATAGAACAGGCCGAACAGGCCGATCAGGCCGAAGCCCAGTGCCATGCCGCCCAGCGTCGGCAGGTCGAAGCGCAGGCGCCGGCCGAGTGCGAGACGACGGCCGCCGAGCAGGACGCCGATGCCCATCAGCAGGGTCTGGTGCACGATCAGCTCGGCCACGCCGGGCACGATGGCGCTGCCATAGCCTTCCTGGGTGTTGTACAGCGGGCGCTGCACCAGGGTGACCGGTGGTGCCTGTGGCGCGCCCATGAAGGCGGCCTGGCCGACCACCGCCTCCCGTCCGAACGCGCCCAGTGCATCGGCCACGCTGCCCAGCACCCAGCTGGCGCGGCCCAGGTAGGCGCCGTTGCCGAGCAGCACCAGCTTGGCCGGGTGGCCGCGCAGGATGTCGCGCTCCAGGTTGGCCGGGATCAGCACGATGCCTTCGGCATGACCGGCTTCCAGCTGCTGGCGCGCGCTGTCGATGTCCGCAGGCTGCCCGACCACGCGTGCGACCCGCAACGCGTCGAGCTTTCGCAGCAGCTCGCGGCTGGTGGCACTGTGGTCTTCATCCACCACCAGTACCGGCAGGTTGCCGGCCACCTGGTGGCGATACGCGGCCGGGTAGAAGAACGAGTACAGGATTACCGCGCCGACCATCACTACGATCGCATAGCGGTCGCACAGCACCGCCATCAGCGTCTGCCGCAGGCTGCGCCAGAGTGCGCTCACGCGTCGGCCCCCGCCGGTTGCGCGGCTTCGGGCGTACGCGCGAAGGCGATCAGGCGCAGCCCACCGATGCCGCCAGCCACCACTGACATCAGCAGCAACGTGGCCATCGGCCATACCGAAACCTGCAGCGGCGAACCGATGAACTGTTGCTGGGTCTGCAGCTTGATATAGGCGCTGAGCGGCAGCAGCTGATGCCAGACGCGGGTGAATAACGGCCCGTCCAGCACAGGGAAGGTGGCGCTGGAAAATGCCAGTGCAGTACCGATGCTGAGGCCGACCGCGGACAGCGCGGTACCCATGTCGCGGGTGACGCCGACGAAGAACAACGCGTAGGCCGCAGTAGCCAGATAGAACAGGGGTTGAGCGAGCAGCAGCAGGAGCACGCTGCCGGCCACACCATCACCGCGCAGCCAGGCCAGGTAGCCGATGCCGAGCGCGCCATACAGCGAGAACAGCAGGATGTACGGCGCGACCTTGCCGGCAATCGCCAGCCACGGCGTGCGGCCCAGCCAGGCGGGCAGGGTGCCGTCGCGGATCTCGCGGCCGAGACTGCCGGCCACCGCAAGTGCCAGCACCAGCGACAACACCGCCGGGAAGATCAATGGCAGCAGGAACAGCTCGTAGCTGCGCGCCGGGTTGTACAGGATGTCCGACTGGACCGCGATCGGTGCCGCACGCAGCTTGCCCGGGCCGACCTGCAGGCCGATGCGCTCGCGCAGCAGGCGTGCGTTCCAGGCCGAGACCACGTCGCCGATATCGCGCGCCGCGGACTGGCCGGTGGTCATGTAGGTGGCGTTGTAATAGGCGAACACCGTGCCCTGGCGCCCACGCAACGCCTGCCGGGTGACATCGCGCGGCACCAGCACGATGGCGAACACATCCAGCCGACGCAGCTGCGAACGTGCGTCCTGCATGTCCGCAGGCTGGCTGGCGATGCGCACGCCGGGGCTGGCATCGAGCATGCGCAGCAGCAGGCGGCTGTCACTGCTGTGGTCGAGGTCGACCACGGCGATCGGGATGTCGCGCATCACCGAGGGCGTGAACATCCACGCCATCACGGCCAGCATCAGCAGCGGCAGCAGGGTGACCAGCAGCAGGTCGGCGCGGTTGCCGCGTAGCGACCGCAGCTCGCGCCGCCAGCTGGCGGCGAAGCTGCTGCCGTCGGGGCTCAGCGCTGGGGCCATGCGAACAGCACGCTCATGCCGGGGCGGAAGCCCTCGATGCGGCGTACCGGGCGCACCCGCACCTCGAAGCTGCGGACGTCGTAGCCGGACGATTGGCGGGTGGTCCGCCAGGTCGCATAGTCACCGGCCGGGTTGATGAAGTAGACCTCGAATTCGCCGTCCTGGCCAAGCGCCGGCACGCTGCCCTGCAGCTTGCTGCCGACCTTCAGGCCCTGCATCTGCGATTCGCGCAGGTTCATCGCCACCCACATGCGGTCGATGTCGACCAGGGTGAACACCGGATAGCCCGCTGGCACCAGTTCGCCGGGGTCGGCCATGCGCTTGTTGATCTCGCCGGCCACCGGCGCGCGCCCTTCCACTTCGACGCGCGCTGCGTTGACCTCGGCCACCGCGCCCTGTGCCTGCTGCACCTGGCCCTGCGCGGCACGCTTGTCCTGCTCGCGTGCGCCGGCCAAGGCCATGTCGTACTGCGCGCGGGCGGCACGGGCCAGTTCGCGCGAGCTGGTGGCCTGGGCATGCGCTTCATCGCGCTTCTGCCGGGTCATCACCCCTTCGTTGAACAGGTTCTGCACGCGCTGGTAGGTGGCTTCAGCCAGCGTCGCACCGGCTTCAGCCCGCTTCCAGTTCGCTTCGGCGGCGCGGATGTCTTCGCTGCGCGCACCTTCGTCGGCCTTGTCGGCCACCGCCTGTGCGGCGGCCAATGCGCCGTGCGCCTGTTGCTCCTTGGCGGCCACTTCGGGGCTGTCGAGCAGGAACAGCACCTGCCCGGGGTGCACGCGGTCGCCCTCGCGCACCTTCAGTTCGGCCACGCGCGCGGTGATCTTGGCGGCCACGTTGATGGTGTCGGCGTCGGCCATGCCCTGGATCTGGTCGGCCGGGCTGCGCCAGGCCAGCCACAGGCCGAGCACCACCACGACCAGCAGCACCACTATCAGGATCGGGCCCAGACGGCGCTTGGCCGGAGGGGTCGTTGCATCGTCGTGCAGCACATCACTCATGGTCGATCACCTCGTCCGCACGCCGCCGGAATTCTTCGAAACGGTCCATCTGTCCACTGATCTCCAGCAACTGTGCCAGCGCAATATCGTATTGGTAGGCGGCCTGCGCGCGCTCGACGCGGGCGCCGCCGAGGCCGAGCCGCGCGTCGATCACATCCAGCGAGGTGGCCTGGCCTTCGCGGAACGCCAGCTCCTGCAGGCGCAGGTTTTCCTGTGCCTGGGCGATGCTGCTGTCGAGCAGCACGTACTGCTGGCGCGCGGTTTCCAGTTCGTTCCAGGCCTTGCGCACGCCCAGTGCGACCTGGTTCTCGGCCTCGCGCAGGCCCGCTTCGGCCTGGTCCTGCTGCGCACGCGCGGCGCTGATCTGCGCCGGCCGCGAATTCGGCGACAGGAAGGTGTACTTCAGGCCGATGCCGAACGCCCAGTCCGGATCGGTCAGCATCTCGTCGCGGCGGCGGAAGTCGTACTGGCCGAAGGCGAAGATCTGCGGCTTCAGCTTGGCCTGCTGCACGCGCACGCCCTGTTCGGCCTGCGCCACCATCGCCCGCAGGCGTGCGATCTGCGGCTGGCGCGCCTGCGCCGTGCGCTCGAAGCTGGCCACCGGTTCCAGCGGCACGCGCTGCACGAACAGCGGCGACACCGGCTGCACCTCGCCACCACTGCGCAGCAGCGTGGCCAGCGCCGCCTTCAGCGTGGCCAGGTCGTTCACCGTTTTCTGGTATTCGCGCTCGGCCTTGTCGCGGGCCACGGTGGCCTGCAGGCGCTGGGCGCGGGTGGCGAAGCCCTCGCGTTCCAGCTTCTCTGCGTCGGACAGGTGGCGGTTCAGGCCATCGCGTACGTCGCGCCGCACATCCACTGCCTGCTCGGCCAGGCGCTGGCCGAAATAGGCCTGGGCCAGCTGCACGGTCAGCGATTGACGCTGAGCCTCGCGCTCGGCGCTGGCCTGCTCGTGGGCAGCGCTGGCGGCACGTTGCGCGGCCGGAATCACGCCGCCGGTGTACAACGGCAGCACCGCGGTAACCACGGGCCGGGTACGCCAGTCGCGTTCGGTGAATGACAGCGGTGAGTCGATGCCATAGGCCTCGGCGACAGGTGCCAGCGAACCCAGTGGCAGGGTGAGGGTCTTCTGGAACTGCAGCCGGCGCACTTCGCCGGTGATCTCCGGCAGGCGCAGCAGGCGGGTGGCGTCCTGAAGGTCCTGCTTGTTGCGCACCGCTGCATCAGCGGCGGCCAGTGCATCGGAGACCTGCTCCAGGCGCTGGCGTGCCTGTTCCCAGTCCAATGCGGGTGCATCGGTGAGGCTCTGCGCCGGCACAGCCAGGGGCAGGCAGGCTGCCAGCGCCAGCGCGGCCTTCGCGCCGTGCATCCTTGTACGTCGGCCGATCACGCCCATGCCGTCCCAATGGTGAAGAAGTGCGCAAACGGTAGTGCGCGCGGCGTGAAGCCCGGGTCTGCGGTCATTGGATTGTCCTCAACGAAGGGTGCCGCTGGCTGCAGTGCGCAGCGCCTGGGTGATGTGCTGCAGCGTGCTTGAACGCACGGCAGCATGCTGCCAGTACAGCGGCACATCGAGCCAGCGGCGGGGTTCCAGTACCACCACGCGGCCGGCGCGCACGGCGGGCGCGACCAGGGTTTCCGGGGCCATGCCCCAGCCGAGTCCGCACGCGGCGGCTTCGACGAAACCGGTGGAGGAGGGCAGGTAGTGTAGCGGCGGCTGCAGTCGCGCGCGGGTCAGCCGCCGCACGAAGCGCCACTGCAGTTCATCCTTGCGGTTGAACACCAGCATCGGTGCGCGCGCCAGGGCCGTGGCCTGCATGCCGTCGCGGAAGTACTGGCGGGCGAAGCCGGGCGAGGCGATGGCGTGGTAACGCATGGCGCCGAGCGGATGCACGTTGCAGCCCTTCACCGGCTGGCTTTCGGCAGTGACCGCGCCGAGCACGCTGCCATCGCGCAGCAGCTGCAGGGTATGGTCCTGGTCATCCATGCGCAGGTCGAACAGGTAGCCATGGCGCTGGTGCAGTTCGGCGATGGCTGGCACGAACCAGGTATCGAGCGAGTCATCGTTGACCGCCAACGGGATCGGCGTGCGCGCGGCATCGCTGCCGCGTTCGGGCAGCAGTTCGGCCAATGCCTCGGCCTCCAGCGCCTGCATCGGCCGGACCCGGCGCAGCAGCGCTTCGCCTGCGGCGGTGGGCCGGCTCGGTGCCTGGCGCACAACCAGCACCTGGCCGAGCCGATCCTCCAGTGCCTTGATCCGCTGCGACAGGGCCGACGGACTGATCGACAGGCGGCGCGCCGCAGCCTCGAAGCTGCCTTCTTCCAGCACCGCAGCAAACGCGGCCAGTTGCGGATGTACCAGATCCATGCCGGTGCCTCTTCAGTTTTCCTGCACAGGATAAAGAAAAATCAGATTGTCTAAACAGGGTCAGCGGCCGCACCCTGCGCGTCCTCTCGCTGCCTGGCCTGTCCTGATGTGGATCGCCGCTACCGCCGCCGGCCTGTTCGCAGGTGCCGGCCTGATCATCGCCATCGGTGCGCAGAACGCCTTCGTGCTGCGCCAGGGCCTGCAGCAGCGCCATGTGGGCAGGGTGGTGCTGGCCTGTGCCGGCGCGGACATCGTGCTGATCCTGGCCGGCGTCGGTGGCATGGGCGCGCTGGTGCTGCAGTGGCCGCTGCTGCTGCAGGTGCTGCGCTTCGGTGGTGCGGGTTTCCTGCTCTGGTATGGCCTGCAGGCGGGGCTGCGCGCATGGCGCGGTGGCAGTGCGCTGGCCGCCGCCGAGGCGCAGGGCGGCAGCGGACGGCAGGTACTGCTGACCTGCCTGGCCTTCACCCTGCTCAACCCGCACGTCTATCTGGATACCGTGGTGCTGCTGGGCAGCCTGTCCACGCGCTACCCGGGCGATCTGCGCTGGGCCTTCGCCGCCGGTGCCTGCGCCGCCAGCGTGGCCTGGTTCTGCACGCTGGGCTATGGCGCGCGCCTGTTGCAGCCGGTGTTCCGCAGGCCGGGCGCCTGGCGTGTGCTGGATGCAGGCGTGGCGATCTTCATGTTCTGCCTGGCGACGTTGTTGCTGCTGCGTCCTTTATCGCCATGAGTGCGTGACGTACGCCGGTGTTGCGTATGTGTTCCACCGGTACGGTTCACGTGGCCGGATACAGCGCGGATAATGCGCGCCTGGTCGCGACCCCGCCGCGCATGCCGTCGTTCGGCAGCCCCCCGGTCGCCTGTGTTCTCGTTGTACGACCGCCACGGCGCGGCATCGGTGTTGCATGAAAGACAATCTACAGCTGCTCCTGTCCCACCTGGGGCGCACCTTCCTGTTCGGCCTGATGATGGCGCTTCCGCCTGCGTTGGCCTGGCTCGACATCCATTGGCTGGGCAATGCAGTCGGCGAGTGGTCGCTGGTCGAACTGACCCAGGAAGGCTTCCTGGTCGCCAGCGTGGCTGCCTTCGTCCGGCTTGCATTGCGACGTGCCGATGATCGGGCCTTTGCCGTTCTGGCGGCCGCGCTGTTCGCCTGCATGCTCCTGCGTGAAATGGATGAGGCGCTGGACCTGATCGCACACGGCTTCTGGAAGTACCCGGTGGCCGTGCTGATCATCGGTTCACTGGCCTGGGCCAGCCGCGACTGGCGCCGGGCCATGCCGGCGCTGGTGCGTTTTCTCGTATCCCGGCCGGGTACCGTGATGACGATCGGCCTGGTTCTGCTGCTGTTCTATTCGCGTCTGATCGGCATGACGTCGTTGTGGACCGGACTGCTGGGTGACCAGTACATCCGCGTGTTCAAGAACACCATCGAGGAGACCACCGAACTCCTTGGTTACACCTTCATTCTCGCAGCCAGCGTCGGCTATGTGGCACAGCGGGTACGCGAACCGCTGACGGCGCGGAAGCGCGCCGTGCACGAGGGTGCCGGGATGCAGCAACGGCCACTCTAGGCGGCATCCACCGCGCATAACGGCGTCTCGCCGGGGCGCAGGGTCAGCACGCGCACGCCATTGCGAGTGACCGCCACAGTGTGCTCGAACTGCGCCGACAGCTTGCCGTCGCGGGTGTACACCGGCCATTCGTCCGGCTGCTGGCGGATGGCCGGCTTGCCCTGGTTGAGCATCGGCTCGATGGTGAACACCATGCCTTCTTCCAGCACCATGCCGGTATTGGGATGGCCGTAGTGCAGGATCTGCGGTTCCTCGTGCATCTCCTGGCCGATGCCGTGGCCGCAGTATTCCTTCACCACGCTGTAGCCGTGGCTGCGCGCGTGGCGGGCGATGGCGTGGCCGATGTCGCCCAGGCGCGCACCAGGACGCACGGCGGCAATGCCTTTCCACATCGCCTGGTAGGTGGTCTGCACCAGCCTGCGCGCGGCGTAGTCGACCTCACCGACCCGGTAGGTGGTGCTGGAGTCGGCGATGTAGCCGTTCTTTTCCAGGGTGATGTCGAGGTTGACGATCTGGCCGTTGCGCAGCACGTCGGTGGTGCTGGGTACGCCGTGGCAGACAACGTTGTCGATCGAGGTGTTGAGCACGTACGGGAAGCCGTACTGGCCCTTGCTGGCCGGCCTCGCCTGCAGCTCATCAACGATCATGCGTTCGACGAAATCGTTGATCTCCATGGTGCTTCGGCCCTGCAGCGGCAGCTGGTCGAGTGCGGCGAACACCTCCGCCAGCAGGCGGCCGGATTCGGCCATCAGCGCGATCTCGTCGGGGCGCTTGATGATGCCCATCGGCTCAGACCTGGCCCGGCGGCAGCAACGGGGGCTGCACGCCGGCCGCGCGCAGCTCGCTGGCGACGATGTCCTGGAAGCTCAGCGTCGGATTCATCTCGCACAGCATGCCGACCCGGATCCAGAAGTTGGCCTGGGCGTTGATCGAGCGGCTGGAGACGGTACAGGCACGACGCAGCTGGTCGTGCAGGGTGTCATCGATGTTGACGATGCCCATGGGCGGTCCTGAAGGAGGGGGTATACGAAGCGTATATGTTTCGTATATCCGGCTCAAGGCCGCCCGGTTCAGCTCGCGTCGGTGGCGAAGCGCAGACGGTTGCCGTCGGGGTCGACCAGCAGCATCTCGCGGCTGCCCCATTCGGTGTCATGCGGCGGCTGTTCGATGGGGACGCCTGCGGCGCTGAAGGCGCGGTGCAGGGCGTCGACGTCCTCTACGATGAAGTACACCGCGCCGCCGACCTCGCAGTCGCCGCTGTGTTCGGTGAGGAAGATCGTCTGGCCATCGCGGGTGAGCTGGGCGAACAGCGGGAAGCCGGGTTCGAAGCGGTGTTCCCAGTCAACCACGAAGCCCAGTCCCTGCACGTAGAACGGCAGGGTGGTGTCGGCGTGGCGCATGCGCAGCTGCGGGATGACGGTCTGGGGCATGGCGAGGGCTCCTGGGGCAGGCGTCCAGTGTAGTGCCGGCCGCTGGCCGGCATCCCCGTGCGCCCGGGAACAATGAGGTTGCCGGCCAGCGGCCGGCACTACCGACTCTGCCTGGGTCTGGTAGTTGCCAACCTTGGTTGGCATTGCCGGCCTGCGGCCGGCACTACCGAAGCCATGCCGGCCAGCGGCCGGCATGACCGACGCGGTCAGCAGGCGGTCGGCACCGCGGCCATCGCCGCCAGCAGTTCGCGGTTCACCTGCTGGTGCCGCGCCTGCCACAGCGGTAGATCCTCGGCGCTGACGTCAGGCTGGCCATCCAGCGACGACAACCAGCGCTTGAAGCGGCTCTGGTAGTTGGCCAGCGACACTTCGCCGGTGATGTCACTGCCGACCAGGCCGCCGGCACGCAGCGCTTCAATCACCACCAGCGCGTGTTCCAGCTGGAAGCGGCCCTGATCCCAGTTGCTGCGGGCGACGTCCTCGGCAAACACATCCTTGTCGATCGACAGGTAGGTCGGCTGCGGCGACTTGGCCTGTTCGGCAGCAAACGCAGCCACCAGCGCTTCGGGGTGCTCGAAGCGGCGGAAGGCGTGGCCCATGCCGAGACGATGCCCCCAGCCCACGTCCACGTCCATGCACCAGTACGTCAGCCGGCCGCTCATCAGCGGGCGCCAGTGGTTCTCCCAGGCATGGCCGAGGCCGATGTCGCTGGAGGTGATGCCGAGCACGTGGATGTGCGAGATCTGCGGCAGCTTGCTGGCGCCGTTCACCCACGACCCGCAGTGCATGCCGAACGGGAAGCGCATGTTGTCCGGATGGTTGTCCAGCACCACCAGCTGGAACGGCGCCTGCGTGCGCATGCGCTGCAGCAGCGGCAGGCTGAGGTGGTGGAAGTCGCCACTGCCGAGCATTACCGTGCCGAGCTGGGCCGGCAACGGCGCCAGCACTTCAGTGGCGAAACGCTCCAGGGTGGCATTGCGGCAGGCGAAGCGCAGTGGATCGTGCCATTGCGGCAGGGCCAGGGTCTGCGCCTCTGGCAGCGGCAGCACGCCACCGTCCAGGTCCAGGATCAGCGGGGAACGCAACGGCATCGCTCAGCCACCTCCGTCCGGTTCGCCCTGCAGGTACGGGGCCAGCCTGCGCAGGGCTGCACGCAGCAGCGGGGAACGGGCGTGGATCGCATGCCGGGTGGAGGTGAAGCTGGCACCCAGTTCGGCCTTGATCCGCGAATCGGTCCAGCCGGCCACGTAGTGGCTCAGGCTGTGCTGCAGCGCGTATTCGAGGTTGTGCATCCAGCTCACCGCGTACAGGTTGTGCTCGCGGGACTGCGGATAGGCCAGGCCGATGTACTTGTCCACCAGCTTGCCCGCATGCACGTAACACAGGTTCCAGCCGATCAGCTGGCCCTGGTGGCGGTACAGGAACATCCGTCCCTGGCCCTGGCTGTCGGCCAGAAGATGCTGGAAGTAGGGCAGGTCGAGCTGGTCGAAATGCACCGCGCTCTGCGCGTACACGCCCAGGTACAAGGCATACAGTTCGGCCTGGAGCTGCGGGTCGGCCAGGGCCGGATCGCCGGTGGCGATGCAGTCGATCTGCAGGTCGTCGCGCGAGCGCAGCTTGCGCCGGATGTTCTTGCGGCGCGAAGACGACAGGCGGCCGAGATAGCCATCGATCGAATCGAAATCGATCGCCACCCAGGCCAGTGGCATGCCTTCCAGTTCGACGAAGCCGCGTGCCAGCAATGCCTGCAGGAAGGCACCGCTGTGTGCGTTGGCCGCGTCGTCCAGCAGCGGCGAATCGATCGCCAGGTCCTTGACCACCAGCAGGCGGGTATCGCCGATCGCGTGACGCGTCACGTCCTCGGCCAATGCTTCTGGTGCGACGTGCGCGGGCAGCGGGGTGTACTCGGTGCTGGTGGCACCGACGAAGCGGGTTTTCCAGGTGATCCAGGGCCGCCACAGGCGCGACAGCGGCAGGCCAAGCAGCTTGCCGCGCAGGTCGTCGTCCATGGTGGTGGTCAGATCCAGCGGCGCACGGAAGGTCGGCAGGCCGCTCGGAAGGCGGCCTGCCTCGAACCCGAGCGGCGGGTGGGCCAGGAAGCCCTCCAGCAGCGCGGCCGGTTCCAGCGCGGTGCTGGACGCGCGTGACGTCATTTCCATCGGCACGGGAACCGGCAGCGCATCGGACCTCAGCCCTTGGCCTTGGTCAGCGCCTGGTCAAGCAGGGTGATCGCCAGGTCGATCTCTTCGTAGCTGATGTCCAGCGACGGCGCGAAGGTGATCACGTTCTTGTACCAGCCACCCACGTCGAGCACGAGGCCCATGCGCTTGCCGTCGTGCAGCAGGTCACCGGCCAGGCCGATGTCGACCATGCGGTCCAGCAGTTCCCTGTTCGGGGTGTAGCCGTCGGTCTGGCAGATTTCCGCACGCAGGGCCAGGCCCAGGCCGTCGACGTCGCCGATTTCCGGGTGGCGCTTCTGCAGGCCACGCAGGCCGTCGAGGAAGTACGCGCCCTTTTCCGGCACGGTGCGCTCGTAATCCATTTCCTTGCCCAGCTTCAGCACTTCCAGGCCCAGGCGGGTGCCCAGCGGGTTGGAGTTGAAGGTGGAGTGGGTGGAGCCCGGCGGGAACACGGTCGGGTTGATCAGCTCTTCGCGCGCCCACAGGCCCGACAGCGGGTTCAGGCCGTTGGTGAGCGCCTTGCCGAACACCAGCACGTCCGGGGTCACGCCGAAGTGCTCGATGGCCCACAGCTTGCCGGTGCGCCAGAAGCCCATCTGGATTTCATCGACGACCATCAGGATGCCGTACTTGTCCAGCACGCGCTTGAGGCCGGTGAAGAAGTTGCGCGGCGGGATGACGTAGCCGCCGGTGCCCTGGATCGGCTCGACATAGAACGCGGCGTACTCCGCCTGGCCGACCTTGGGATCCCACACGCCGTTGTATTCGCTTTCGAACAGGCGCTCGAACTGCCACACGCAATGGTCGGAATACTCTTCCGGGGTCATGCCCTTCGGGCGACGGAAGGGGTACGGGAACGGAATGAACATCGCGCGCTCGCCGAAGTGGCCGTAGCGGCGGCGGTAGCGGTAGCTGGAGGTGATCGACGACGCACCCAGGGTACGGCCGTGGTAACCACCCTCGAAGGCGAACATCAGGCTCTTGCCGCCACGCGCGTTGCGCACGATCTTCAGCGAGTCTTCAATGGCCTGCGCGCCGCCGACGTTGAAATGCACGCGGCCGTCGAGGCCGAACTTCTCGTGCATGTCCACGGCAATGGTCTTGGCCAGCTGCACGCGGGTCGGGTGCAGGTACTGGCTGGCGACCTGCGGCAGGGTGTCGATCTGGTCCTTCAGCGCATCGTTCAGACGCTTGTTGCTGTAGCCGAAGTTGCAGGCCGAGTACCACATCTGCAGGTCGAGGTAGGGCACGCCCGCACCGTCGAACATGTAGCTGCCTTCGCCGCGCTGGAAGATCTTCGGCGGGTCGACGTAGTGGACGGTATCGCCGAAGGAGCTGTAACGGGCTTCGTCGGCCAGCAGCTGCGCGTCGGAGGCGGCGGCGTCGGCGTTCTTGTCAAAAATGTTCATGCAGTTCGGTTCCGTGAAGGACGTTCGAAAGAGGTAGCGGGGGCGTGCTTGGAAGGGAGTGCTCAGGCGGTGGCCAGCAGCAGGGGCAGTACGGCGGGCTGCGGGCTGGCGTCGATACGACGTGGCTGCAGCAGGCTGCCATCGAGCAAGCGCGGCAGCAGTGCGATTGCATCGTGGAAGGTATCGATGGCGGCATGCTCGATGCCGGCATGGGTGCAATGGGTGATCAGGCGACGCTTGGCGAACACGAAGTCGGCATCTTCGGAGACGCAGAAATCCGAACTGCCATCGCCGATCATCAGCACACGCGGCGCTTCGTTGGCGCGCGCCTGCGCAGCGCAGGTGCACTTGCAGGTGCCGCTGCGGCAGCCTTCGGCCTGGTAGGGCGATTCCAGTTCCCAGTGGTCATCGCACCAGCGCAGGTGGTTGGCCACCACCGGCAGTCGCGACAGGCCGTGGTTGGCGAGGATGCGGTGGATCGCATGGTCCAGGCCGTCACTGACGATGCGCAGCGGCACGCCCAGCTGTTCGGCACGGCTGACAAAGGCGGCAAAGCCCGGATCGATCTGCACCTGGTCCAGGTGGGCGTCGAGCGTGGCCGGGTCCAGCTTCAGCAGCCTGACCTGGCCCTGCATGCATTCGCGCGAGCCGATCTTTCCCGCTTTCCACTGGTCTTCCAGTTTCTGCCAGCCCGGCTGGCCGTATTTCTCCAGCAGCGAGTCGATGACATCTTCGAGGCTGATGGTGCCGTCGAAGTCACACAGGATGCTCCAGTGCATGGGCAGGTCCGTCGATGAAAGGAACGTCCGGCGCGATGCCGGGGCAGGCTCAATGTAGGCAGGCAGCCTTTCTCGTTCCTTTCCTGTTGAAAGCCTGCATTGCAGGGCGCGGAAAGCGTTCAGGAAGGTGCATGGATGAATGCGTGAGGCGCACTCCATCCCTGCGTCCTGGCGTCACGCGCGGGCCAGTGCCCGCAGTATTTCGGCGGTCTCTTCACGGGTCTGCCAGGCGCTGTTGCCGAGGGTCAGCATGCGTGCGGCGAAGTCGCGTGCGTTGGGCATGTCGTCCTGCGGCACGATGCCGCGCAGGTAGGCATAGCCGGGCAGGGCATGGATGAACATGCGGCTGGCGCCAAGCCCGCGTGGCCACAAGTCCTTCAGTACTGCATCGCGGGCGCGTTGGCTGGGCAGCAGCAGCATCAACAGTGGCCAGGTGCCACCGCTACCGGCCAGCCCATCGACCACCTCAACGGCAGGCAGCTGTGCCAGCTGCACGCGCAGCTGCAACGCACGCAGCCGACCGGCCTGAAGGAATGCCGGCAAGCGCCGCGCGGCATGCGCGCCGATGTTCTGCCGCCACTGGCTGACCCGGTGCTGCGGGATATCCAGCGGGAAAATGTCACCGACCGCATCTTCCAGATCGCCACGCTGAAGCGCATTGCGCAGTGGATTGCCATACACCAGTGACAGCAGCGAAGGGCGATAGCAGGCAGCAAGGCCCAGCAACTGCACGCTCCGCAGCAGCTCCCAGCGCAGGCTGGAGCGAACGTGCTGGACGGCATGTTCGGCCAGCGCAGCACGCAGTTCGTCATCGCGGCTGACCAGCAGGCCGCCTTCATGCAGGCTCAGGCCCTTGCCGGCGGCCAGGCTGAAGAATCCGATATCGCCGCGCATGCCGACACTGCTGTTGCCGACCCGTGCGCCGAGTGCCTGCGCGGCATCTTCGATCACCCAGGTGCCGGCGTTGCGGGCGACTTCGCAGGCCAGCTCGACATCGGCAATGCGCCCGCCCAGGTGGGTGGGCAGGATCGCCAGCGTGCGCGCATCGGCCAGCCGCTTGAGCTGGCCGGGGTCGAAGTCGAAATGACCGCGCCGGGTATCGCACAACTGCACGCGCAGGCCCAGGCTGTGCACCGCGATCGGCACCAGCGGGCAGGTATAGGCCGGCATGATCACGGTGTCGCGCTTTGGCGCACGCTTGCGCAGCGTGCGCAGGGCGATCAGCAGCGCGTGCGTGCCGGAACAGGTCAGCTGCAGCGGCGGTGTGCCGAGCTGGCTGGCAAGGATGTCACGCAGGTCGCCGCCACCGGGAAGGAAATCGCTGGCCTGCATCGGCAGGCCGGCGGTTGGTGGCAGTTCGCGCGCGAACAGGCTCATCGCAGCGCGCTCACGGGGTGCTTTCGGCAGGGCTGTGCGGGTCGTCCGCCTCGGCGCGGCCGAGGCAGACGATGCCGGCCACGATCAGTACCGCACCGAGCAGATGGTGCAGGGTCAGCGGCTCGTTCAACAGCCACGCCGACAGCAGCAGCACGCTGATCACTTCCAGGTGCGAGGCAGCAAAGGCGGGACCGATCGGCGCATGGCGCAGCAGGCTCATCCAGGTGAAGAATGCACCCACGTAGCCGAGGATGGCGCCGTAAACCCACGGCTGCGACAGCACGCGCAGCAGCCAGGCGGTGTTGGCCTCGACCGGCAACGCGGCGTCACCGGCGTACTTGAAGCACAGCTGGGCCAGCGTGTCGAAAGCCATCAGCAGCGGGAAGCCGATCACATACAGGCGCCTCATGAGCCGGCCCCCACCACGGCTACGCCGGCGGTGACCAGCAGCATGCCGGTCACCCGCAGCGGCGTGAGTTTCTCGCGGAACAGGAAACGGCCGGCGATCATCAGCGCGACGATGTTGATCGAGCCCAGCAGTACGCCCTTGGACAGCGGCACCAGCGACAGGAACGCGATCCAGGCGACGAACTCAAGCACGTAGCAGGCGATGCCGATCCACAGCCAGGGACGGCTGAGCATGTGTTTCCAGCGCTGCAGTCCTTCGCCCTCCTGCGGATCGCTGGCGGCGGCCTTGAAGGCGAGCTGGCCACCGGTATCGAGTACCACATTGGCCAGCCACAGCAGCGTGGCAAGTGCCCCCATGTCAGGCCACCGCCTTGAGCACGCCCGTGCGTTCACCGATTTCGGTGAAGAAGCGCGCGCTGCGGCGGATCACATCGCGGCGTTCGCGGTCGATGGTGATCATGTGGTAACTGTCTTCCAGCACCACCAGTTCCTTCGGGCCGCTGACCCGCGACATCACCAGCTCGGCGTTGCCCATGCTGGCCACGTCGTCCTCGCGGGCGTGCATCACCAGGCACGGCGCGGTGACCTGGTGCAGGTGGCGGCGGGTCCAGTTGCTCAGCGCGCGCATTTCGGCCAGGGCGTGCCAGGGGTTGCCCGGCAGGCCGGCGGCGGCGCTGTCGCCGGACAGCATGGCGGCACTGACTTGTGCACGCAGGCGCTCGTCACGCAGGCCGTACGGCGGTTCTTCCATGAACATGCGGTCGCGGCCGATGTTGAAGCGCTTGAACCACGGCAGCAGGAACGAGAAGCGGGCCACGGCGGGGATGTTCCAGCCGTCATAGCGGAAGGTGGCGCCGTACACGCCGACCCCGGACACCCACTCGGGGCGACGTGCAGCCAGTGCCAGCGACAGCACCGCGCCCATCGACAGGCCGCCGACGAACAGCTGGTCGACCTTGCCGCGCAGGGTTGCCGCCGCATCTTCCACGCCCTGGTACCACTGTTCCCAGGTGGTTGCCAGCAGGTCATCCACGCTGCCGCAATGGCCGGGCAGCTGCACGCCGTGCACGGTGAAACCGGCGTTGTTCAGCCCTTTGCCCAGCATGCGCATTTCCGCCGGGGTGCCGGTCAGGCCATGGACCAGCAGCACGCCCTGTGGGCCACCGGGGAGGAAGAAGTCGTGCGATTCGGTCACCTGGCGGCTCCGGGACGGCAGTGGGGATGGCAGGATCGCAAGCGCGATTTTCGCCAGCCTTTCAGCGCCCCGGGCCGGGTCAGGGCGCCTTCAGCAGCGGCAGCGTGATGGCGACTTTCAGTCCGCCACCTGGGCGGTTCAGGAAGCTCAGGCGGCCGCCGAAGTGCTCCACCGCCTCGTGCGCGATGGCCAGGCCGAGGCCGGTGCCGCTGGCAGCGGTGCCCGGCGCCCGGAAGAAGCGCTCGCCCAGCCGTGGCATCACGTCGTCGGGCACGCCAGGGCCGTTGTCTTCCACATACAGTTCGACATCATTGTCGTCCAGCGCGTGCACGCCCACCGTGACGGTTGCATTGCGGCCGGCATAACGCAGGGCGTTGTCGATCAGGTTGTCCAGCGCTTCCTGCAGCATGGCGCCGTTGCCGAGTACACGCAGCGGATGGGGACTGCCGCGGTAGCCCAGATCGATGCCATCGCGGATCGCCTCCGGTACGCGCATGCCGACCCACTGCGGTACCAGCTCGCACAGGTCCAGTGCCTCCACGGTATCGGGCACGGTCTGCGCCCGGCTCAGTGCCAGCAGCTGGGTGCTGACCCGCGCGGTGCGCTGGTTGAGCCGGCGGATGTGCTGCAGCGCCTCGCGCACTGTATCGGGGTCGCCATGTGCCAGCGCCTGGTCCACGTGCAGGGCCATGCCCGCCAGCGGCGAACGCAGCTGGTGCGCGGCATCGGCGATGAAACGGTTCTGCAGGGTGATCATTTCCGCCTGGCGGGCAAACAGGTCATCGATGGTGCTGATCAGTGGCTGGATCTCCTCGGGCACGTCGGCATCGGAGATCGGCGCCAGTTCGCCACGGCGCTGGGCCAGGCGGGTCCTCAGCGGGGTCAGGATGCGCAGGCCATAGGTCACGCCGAACCAGACCAGCGCTGCGGTACCCAGCGCCAGCATGGTCATCAGCGGGATGATGATCATCAGGATCTCGCGCGCACGCTGCCGGCGGTCGGCCATGCTCTCGGCCACGGTCACCGCCAGCTGGTCCTGCGGATCGTTCATCGCCTGCGTGCAGACGGTGGCCATGCGCACCTGCTGGCCATTGAGGTTGCCGTCGTACAGCGCCGGATGCACACCGGTGCAGTCCTGCGAAGGGGCGTACGGGCTGAAGTCTGCATTGCCGCTGAGCGTACCCATGCGGCTGCTGTCGACGTTGAAGTAGCGATGGCCGTCGGGGTCGTACTCGATCAGGAAGCGCGCCTGCGGAGACAGGTCGCTGGTCACCGGCATGGTGCTCAGCATCTGCGCGAACGAATGCGTGTCGTCGATCAGGTTGCGGTCGTGGATGCGGTTGGAATAGTCCAGCGCAACGTAGTAGGCCAGGATCGTGTTGAAGGTGAGCAGGCCCAGCATCGGCAACGCCAGAAAGGCGAGCAGGCGCCGGCGCAGGCTGGGCGGGCCACTGATCACGGCGTGCTTTCGTCCTGCGCGTCTTCCAGCATGTAGCCCAGCCCGCGCACGGTGCGGATGCCCATGCCGCCGGGCTGCAGCTTGCGGCGCAGGCGGTGCAGGGCGATGTCCAGGCCGTTGTCGGTGAGGTCCTGGCCCCAGTCGCACAGCGCCTCCACCAGTTGCGCGCGCGACACGATGCGCTCGGCGCGTACCGCCAGTGCCGACAGCAGGCCGAACTCGCGCGCGGTCAGTTCCAGCGACTGGTCGTCGATCCACACGCGGTGCCCGGCCAGGTCCAGGCGCAGGCGGCCGATGCGCAGGTCCGGGTTGCCATTGCTGGTGACCCGCCGCAGCTGCGCACGCACGCGTGCTTCGAACTCGTCCAGCGCGAACGGCTTGACCAGGTAGTCATCGGCGCCCAGGTCGAGCACGCGCACGCGCTCGGCCAGGCCGTCGCGGGCGGTCACCACCAGCACCGCCAGGCCATCGCCGCGCTGACGCAGGCGCTGCAGCACATCGCGGCCATCCAGCTGAGGCAGGCCCAGGTCCAGCACCAGCAATGCGTACTGGGTCGAGCCCAGTGCCGCGTCGGCGTGCGCGCCGTTGTCGACGTGGTCAACCACGTGCCCCTGCCGGCGCAGCGAGGCGCACAGGCCGGAGGCGATATCCGGGTCGTCTTCAGCAATCAGAACGCGCATGCGCGGGGGCTCCTGTAACGGTCAGGCCCACCGGATGGACGGGGTGGGCCTCTCTCGGCTGCCGAGGGTAGCCGCAAACCGGGTGAAGGTGGAGCGCGCCGCCGCCGCCCGGTGCCGTCGCGCTGTCCCTTCATTCAGTCCTGCAGGCCCGGCTCACCCGGCGCCAACGGCACCCGCGAGCCGTCCAGCAGGCCACGGCTGAGCCTGCCATCCTCGATGAACAGCAGTTCGCCGTTCTCGCCGTTCTTGATGCTGCTGTCGATGGCGATCACGCGGTCGCCATGGAAGCTGCTGACGTGTGGCATCGAGGTGTGGCCGACCACGATGCGTTTGAGCTGCAGGCGGTCGAGTACGGTCTGCACCCCCGCGGTGTCGAGGCGGCCATCGAAGTAGCCGCGGTACCAGATCGGGCTGGTCTTGCCGTCATACAGCGGTGCGGTGGCCGGGTCGGCCTTTACTTCGGCCTTTGGCAGGCCCAGTGACGCCTGGTAGGCCGCATTGGTGCGCGCCGGGTCCAGCGCCAGCTGCACTGCCTCGGGCGAAATGCCGCCGTGCAGGAACAGGGTGTCGCCGATCTTCAGCAGCACCGGGCGGGTGCGCAGCCACTGCCCGATCACCGAATCGGCACCGTACAGCTGCGGGTAGCTGCGGCCGAGCAGCTGCGCGCTGCGCAGGTACTTCGGGTTGACGTAGCGCAGGTCGTCGTACAGCACCATGGTTTCGTGGTTGCCGAGCACGAAGTGCACCGCGCCGCCGGCGGCGGCCGCCTGCTGCTGCAGGCCATACAGCAGCCAGAAGGCCTCGGTCACCTGCGGGCCGCGGTCGAACACATCGCCGGCGATGACAAGCGTGTCCTTGCCCAGCGCCCAGCGATCCTGGGCATCGATGACCTGGTGGGCGCGCAGCAGGCGCACCAGCAGCCCGTACTGGCCATGGATGTCGGACAGCGCAACGATGCGCGGCACGGCCGGCAGCACGGAAGCCGAAGGCGCATTCGGGGCAGCCACGTGCACCGTGTGCTCGTAGCCGCAGCGCGGGGCGATGTCGGTACCTGCGGCCTGCGTGGCAAGCGTGTGCGACTCGACCTTGTCGTCGCAGATCCATTTGGCCTGCAGCTGGTCGCCCTGGCGGAACACATAGGGGCCATCGGCCTGCACGTGGTCGGCGGGCGCGGCAACCTCGCGGGCCTGCGTGGTTGCTGTGGCGCAGGCCAGCAGCGGCAACAGCAGGGCGGTCAGCAGGGAAGGGCGATCGCGCGACATCGGCGGCATCCAGTGGCGGAAAGACCCGATGCTAACCGGCGCGGGTGTTCGTCGGTGTGCGCGAATGGGCGGATCAGGTGTCGCGCCCGCCGTCCCTGAGCTTGCGCACGCGGGTGGCGGTGGGCTGAAGTGGCTGGCCGTCGCGCCCGCGCGGCTGCATGTAGGGCAGCGGCCGCCGCGTCGCCGATTCGATCAGCTGTGAATGGGCTTCACCGGCCTCGAAGCGATGGCGTTCCGCCCATTGGCGCAGCGCGACCAGCAGCGGGAACAGTTCCTGGCCAGCGGCGGTGAGCACGTATTCCTGGTAGGCCGATCCATCGGAGGCCGGTTGCAGCTGCAGGATGCCGGCCTCTACCAGCCGGCGCAGGCGGTCGCTGAGGATGTTGCGGGCCGCGCCGAGGCTGCGCTGGAAATCACCGAAACGGGTGACGCCATCGAAGGCATCACGGATGACCAGCAGCGCCCAACGGTCACCGAGCAGATCGGCGCTGCGGGCGACGGGGCAGGGGCTGTCGGCGTGCATGGTGGACCTCTCTGATGTGGTTGCAGTTTAAAACCAATGGCAGTAGCCTGCATCAGGTTTCAAATTGCAACCACGTCATGAGTGTCACATCGCTTCCCCGCCCGCTGCTGGTCCTGCTTGCGGTTGCCGCCGGCGCCAGCGTCGCCAACGTCTACTACGCGCAGCCGCTGCTGGATCAGCTTGCACGCGCCTTTGCGCTGGACCGGGCCGTGGCCGGCGCGGTGCTGGCTGCTACCCAGGCCGGTAGCGTGCTGGCGTTGCTTGGCCTGCTGCCGCTGGCGGACCGTGGTGACCGGCGACGCCTGCTGCGGCTGCAGTTGATCGCATTGGTGCTGGCGCTGCTGTGGCTGGCAGCGTCACGCACGGCGGGCTGGCTGTTGTCGGGCATGCTGCTGGCCGGCTTGCTGGGCACGGCGCTGACCCAGGGCCTGATCGCCTATACCGCCATGCTGGCACCGCCCGAGCAGCGCGGTCGCGTGGTCGGTGTGGTGCAGGGCGGCGTGTTCATCGGCCTGCTGCTGGCGCGCGTGGTGTCCGGTACGGTGGCGGCGGCCTTTGGCTGGCAGATGGTCTACCTGTTGTCAGCGATGGTGATGGCGGGGTTGGCGGCGCTGCTGTGGCGGCGCCTGCCCGCAGTACCGGTGCCGTCGGTTCCCCCACGCTGGCGCGAGCTGCTGGGCTCGATGCTGGGCATGCTGCGCCGCGATCGAACGCTGCGCGAGCGTGGGCCGCTGGCACTGCTGCTGTTTGCCGGCCTCAATGTGTTCTGGGCGGCGGCACCCTTGCCGCTCTCGGCGCCACCGCTGCATTGGTCGACCGCCGCCATCGGTGCACTGGGCCTGGCCGGGGTGATCGGTGCGCTGCTGGCGGCGCGGGTAGGGCACTGGATGGACCGTGGTTTCGCGCATCCGGTTAGCGTCGGTGCGCTGTTGTTGATGCTGGTTGCGTGGTGGCCCTTGCTGGGCCTGCCGCAGTCGCTGTCGTTGCTGCTGTTGGGCGTGATTGTGCTCGACCTGGGTGGGCAGGCACTGCACGTATCAAACCAGGCATTGCTGCTGCGCGCGCCGGCTGAACAGCATGGACGCCTGGTGGCTTTGTACATGCTGTTCTATGCGGTGGGCAGTGGCGCCGGTGCAGCGGCCGGGCCGTGGATGCAGGCGCGCCATGGCTGGCCGGCGGTATGCCTGTTGGGGGCGGGCATCGCGTTGCTGGCGCTGCTCTGGTGGGCAGCGTGGCGGGTGGTGGCGGTGAAAGCAGCGGCCGGCGGCCGCATCGGTAGTGCCGGCTGTCAGTAGAGTCGACTGTCAGTCGACTGCTCTTCGCCCTGCGTGCGAAAAACCCCGCGGTGCGCGCGATAGTCGACCCGCGGTCGACTCTACCTGTCCTGCCGTCATCGCTGCAGTGCGCGCCGTCCCGGGGCTTCCTGCAGGTCCGCACTGGCCACCACCACGCGGTTGCGGCCGCTGCGCTTGGCCTCGTACATTGCCGCGTCGGCACGGGCCATCAGCCGCTCGTAGTCCGGATGGCCATCGTGGCCGGCCACGCCGATGCTGGCGGTCAGTGCCAGCACCTGGCCGTTGGCCAGTACCACCGGCGACTGCGCGATCTGCCGCCGCAGGCTCTCGGCGATCACGGTCGCCTGCGATTCGCTGGCAGCCACCAGTACCACCACGAATTCTTCGCCGCCATAGCGGAACAGGTAGTCGCTGCCGCGCGTGAGCTGGCCGAGCAGGCCGGCGACGTGCTGCAACGCGCGGTCGCCGGCATCGTGGCCGTGGCCGTCGTTGATTGCCTTGAAGTGATCCAGGTCGAGCAGCAGCAGCGAGAATGGTGTGCGGTTGCGTGTGGCCAGCTCGATTTCCCGGCGCAGCACGGTGGGCAGGAAGCGACGGTTGAGCAGGTTGGTCAGCGCGTCGCTGCCGGCATCCAGTTCGCCGATGCGCTCGAACAGCAGTGTCATCAGGGTGCGGATGGCGGCCAGGTCCTCGCGGATGGCCGGCAGCACCGCCAGTCGCTGCGCCGGAGCATCGCCGCTCGCGCGCTGCAGGTGGCCATCAATGCGGGCCATCAACTGGCCCACCTGCTGCGTTTCGCTGCTTTCGCCGAAGCTGGGGATGCCCTTGTGGGTGAACCACAGGCCGAACTCCGAGGTGGCCAGGCTGGCGTTGTCGCTGGCCTGCACGTGGCCGGCCAACGCGTAGAGCAGGGCGTTTTCCCAGTCCAGCAGCAGTGCGCGCTGGCGCTCGCGTTCGGTACCGACGTTCTGTACCAGCGAGAACAGTCGGTAGGCGGCGTCGGCACGGGTGGAGCGCTCGCGCGCGTGGGTGTAGGCCAGGGTCATGCCTTCCATGGCGATGTCCATGATCGCGCTGAGGCAGTCGATGGCGGCGAATGCGGTGCCGCTGTCCGGTGCATCGTCACGCAGGCGCACGAACAGTTCGTGCTTGAGCACACGCGCACCGCGGGTAACCAGGTCGACCGGAATGCCGACGCGGGCGTGCACGTCGCCGATGATCCGCTGCGAGGCCACGGTGTTGGCGATGCCGCTGGCATCAGTGGTCAGCAGCTGCGCCAGCCAGCGCTGCATGGCCGGCTGCAGGCGCTGCTTGACCTGGTCGTGGGACAGGAAACGGCGCGCACGGGTGTCCTGCAGCAGCACTTCGTAAAAGCGCTGGGCCAGCGCGGGTGGGGCATCGGTAGCAGCGGCCTTGAGCAGCGCGGTGGCGGCAGGGCCGGCCTGCAGCAGACACTGCTGCCAGGCCTCGGCCAGCGGCTGGCTGGCATCGTCCAATTGGGGTGGTTCCACGTCGATCTCTGACTGCGTACGGCAAACCACGGGTATCGGCCGCGGCGGCATACGGTTGATGGCGGGTTAGCCGGCCAGTTTACGCGCGGTGCAGGGTTGCACGGTGCGCAAACCACATCGGCGCCGCTGCGGCAATGAGTGAACGCATTTGAGAATCAATCGCATTGATGGGAGAATGCGCGCACGGAACGGGCTGCAGGTGCCTGCTGCAGGACTGCTCCGCCTCCCCCTCGTCGTTGCCTCAAGCCCTTTGCCAGAGGCCCCGTAGCCCTGCCAGAAGGTCCTGATCATGTCCCCTGCCGTTGTCCTTTCGCCGCGCCCGCTGGCGCTTGCCGTTGCCGCCCTGCTGGCCGGCAGCGCTCTGACCGCCCACGCCGAAACCGACGCCACCGATATCGACACGGTGCACGTCACCGCCTCGCAGATCGCGCGCCAGGCCCTGGGTACCTCCACCATCACCGCAGAGGACATCGCCAGGCGCCCGCCGGCCAACGACATCGCCGAGCTGCTGCGGACCATGCCCGGCGTCAACCTGACCGGCAACAGTGCCTCGGGCCAGTACGGCAACAACCGCCAGATCGATCTGCGTGGCATGGGCCCGGAAAACACCCTGATCCTGGTCGATGGCAAGCGCATCGGTGCGCGTGACGCCGTGCGCATGGGCCGCAGCGGTGAGCGCAATACGCGCGGCGATACCAACTGGGTGCCGGCGGAAATGATCGAGCGCATCGAGGTGCTGCGCGGCCCGGCGGCGGCGCGCTATGGCTCCGGTGCGTCGGGCGGCGTGGTCAACATCATCACCAAGCGCCCGACCGGCGACCTGACCGGCGCGGTCGACCTGTATGGCCTGGTGCCCGAGCACAGCGCCGAAGGCGGCAGCGAGCGCGTCGGCCTGCAGCTGAGCGGGCCGATGACCGACACCCTGTCGTTCCGCCTGTACGGCAATCTCAACAAGACCGACGCCGATTCGCTGGAACTCAACCGTGACTTCGCGACGAATCCGAACGCGGTGCCGCCGGCCGGTCGCGAGGGCGTCAAGAACCGCGATGTCAACGCGCTGCTGCGCTGGGACGTGACCGCCAACCAGGTGGTCGAATTCGAAGCCGGCACCAGTCGCCAGGGCAACATCTATGCTGGCGACCGCGCGGTCAGCACCACCGGTACCTCGACACCGATCGATCTGGGGGCGTTGGCCGAGCAGCAGGCCGAGACCAACCGCATGTACCGCAACACCGGCGCGATCACACATCGCGGCCGCTGGGGTGATGTGACCTCGCGGGTAACGGCTGCAGTGGAGGCGGTGAACAACTCGCGCATCAACGAAGGCCTGGCCGGTGGCCCGGAGGGCAGCTTCAACGGCACCGACTGGTCGACCTCGCGCCTGCGCAACTACCAGCTGGACGGCGAAGTCAGTTTCCCGACCACGCTGGGTGGTGCCGAGAACATCTGGACGCTGGGCTTTGAATACCTGGACAGCCGCCTGACCGACCCGTACTCGATGAGCCAGTCCAGCAGCAGCGGCGGCGGCATCCCGGGGCTGTCGGCCGATCGCGCACGCGGCAAGTCCGACGCGCAGACCACCGCCGTGTTCGTGGAAGACAACATCTACCTGGGCGAGCGCTGGATCGTCACCCCGGGCCTGCGCTTCGACCACCACAGCCAGTTCGGCAACAACACCAGCCCCAGCCTCAACGCGCAGTTCCGCATCAACAGCGACTGGGTGGTGAAGGGCGGTATCGCCCGTGCATTCAAGGCGCCGAACCTGTACCAGTCGAATCCGGACTATCTGTATTACACCCGGGGCAATGGCTGCCCGAATGCACTGCCGAGCCTGGGCGCCGGCTGCTACATGCGCGGCAACTCGGACCTGAAGGCGGAAACCAGCCTGAACAAGGAACTGGGTATCGAGTGGGCACCGCAGAGCGGCTGGCAAGCGTCGTTGACCTACTTCCACAACGACTACAAGGACAAGATCCAGGCCGGGTACAACCAGATCGGGCTGACCGCCGACACCAAGGGCCGCATCTTCCGCTGGGAGAACGCACCCAAGGCGATCGTGCAGGGTCTGGAAGGCAACCTGGTGGTCCCGCTGCTGGGCGAGCAGGGCAACCGCCTGAAGTGGAGCAACAACTTCACCTACATGGTGGAGAACGAGAACAAGAGCACCGGCCAGCCGCTGTCGGTGATTCCGAAGTACACCGTCAACACGATGCTGGACTGGCAGGCCACCGACAAGCTGTCGGTGCTGCTGACCGGCACCTTCTACGGCAAGCAGAAGCCGGCCACCACCAACATCAACAATGATCCGCGCTGCACCGGCACCTGCGATCCGTCGATCGCGCTGCAGGACCGTGGTGCGTACAACATCTGGGGCGTGAGCGCGCGCTACAAGGTGACCGAGACGGTCAGCTTCGGTTTCGGCGTCAACAACCTGGCCGACAAGCGCCTGTTCCGCGAGGCCAACAGCAGCGATGCCGGCGCGGCGACCTACAACGAGCCGGGCCGCGCGTACTGGGCCAGCCTGCGCTTCGGGTTCTGACCGCAGGCGGACGTCGGTCCGCTGCGTCCGCCAGGCGTGGCCTGGCGTTGCCGGCCGCGCTCCGGTAGCGCCGGGCCATGCCCGGTGAGGGACCGCGTGGCCTGCAATGTTATAAACACCGTGATAGTTTCCCAACGCCCTCCGGCGTAGCCTGCCTCCCATCGCAAAGGAGCTGTTGCCATGGGCCACGACCACGATCACCTGCCATCCGAGATCCGCCACGAGAAACCCTTGTGGTGGGCGCTCGGCCTGACCTCCACCTTCCTCGTCGTCGAGGTGGTAGGCGCGTTCTGGACCAACAGCCTGGCGCTGCTGTCCGACGCGGCGCACATGGCCACCGATGCTCTGGCATTGATGATCGCGCTGGTCGCGGTACGGCTGAGCCGGCGCCCGCCGGACGCGCGCCGCACCTACGGCTATGCACGCCTGGAAGCGCTGGGCGCGATGATCAATGGCGCGATGCTGTTCGTGGTCGCCGGCTATATCCTGTGGGAGGCCATTGGACGTTTCCGCGAGCCGCAGGAGATTGCCTCGTCAGGCATGCTGGTGATTGCCGCAGCGGGCCTGGTCATCAACCTGATCTCGATGCGCCTGCTGCAGGCCGGCAGCGGTGAGAGCCTCAACGTGAAGGGGGCCTACCTGGAAGTGTGGGCGGACATGCTCGGCTCGGTGGCCGTGATTGCTGGCGCGCTGTTGATCAAGTGGACCGGCTGGAAGCCGATCGATCCGATCCTGGCGGTACTGATCGGCCTGTGGGTGTTGCCGCGCACCTATGTGCTGATGCGCGAGGCGATCAACGTGCTGCTGGAAGGCGTGCCCAAGGGCATGGACGTGGCCAAGGTGCGCGACAGCCTGTCCGGCCACGCTGCGGTACTGGACGTGCATGACCTGCATGTGTGGGCGCTGGCCTCCAGCACCCCGGCGCTGACCGCGCACATCGTGATGCGCGACGGCACCGATGCCGATGCGCTGCGTCGTGATCTGGGCGGGCGCCTGCACGATGACTTCGGCATCGAGCACGTGACGCTGCAGATCGAAGCGGACCATTGCGGCGAAGCCTGTGGTGAGCCGGCGCCGGCCAAGGGCGGCGAGCACGAGGGCCATGAAGGCCATGACCACGGCGAAGACGCGCAGGGCCATCGCGGCCACGTGCATCGCTGAACGAGGATGGCGACCGCTCCGGGTGATGCCCGGTGCGGTCATTCGTCCCGTCGCGAGGCCAGCCGGTCTGCCAGCCGCGTCGGCTCCGGCAGCCGGTAACCGCGCAGCGTGCGCTGCACCCAGTCCAGCGCGGTATCCGCACTGACCCGATGGCCACCGGCCACGAACAGCGGCTTGCAGCGAATCTTGCTGCGCAGCACCCAACCCAGTTGCTCATCGCCGTCCAGCAGCGGCGTATGCGCACCGGCCTCGGCACCCGGTTCGACGAACCGGCCCACCAGTTTCGACTTGGCGACGCCGATGCTTGGCAGGTCGGTGACCACACCGAGGTGAGCGGCCACCCCCAGCCGGCGCGGGTGGCTGATGCCATGGCCATCGACGAACACCAGGTCCGGCGTGCGCGGCAGCAGCGCCAGCGCGGCCAGCAGTGCCGGCAGCTCGCGGAAGCTGAGCAGGCCGGGGATATAGGGCATCACAGTGGGGATGCGCGCGATCTCCTGCGCCACGGGCTGCAGCGTCTCTGCGTCCAGCAGTACCGCCGCGGCGCGGGTGATGGCGCCATCGTCCTCGAAGCCGACATCCAGCCCGGCCAGCCAGCGCACGTTGCGTGGCAGGCGGTCCTGGCGCTCCACGCGGCCGGCCAGCTGGAGCTGCTGCGCGCGTGCAGCGGCGACGCTGCCTTCCCAGCGCCCGGGGTCGATCACCGTATTCATTGGTCACAGCATTGCATGCGCGGTGCCACGGCCCGGTGAGCGGCGCCCGGGGCTACAATGGCGGCCTGCCTTTCCTCGCGTTGGAGACCCTGCAGTGACCCGTAAACTCGTACTGTTGCGCCATGGCCAGAGCCAGTGGAACCTGGACAACCGCTTCACCGGCTGGGTCGATGTCGACCTGACCGAGCAGGGGCGCCGGGAAGCGGCCGCCGCGGGTCGCCTGATGCGCGAGGAAGGCCTGCAGTTCGACGTTGCCCACACCTCCGTGCTCAAGCGTGCCATCCACACCCTGCAGGGTGCACTGGCCGAGCTGGAACAGGACTGGCTGCCGGTGAACAAGTCCTGGCGCCTCAACGAACGCCATTACGGCGGCCTGCAGGGCCTGGACAAGGCCGAGACCGCCGCCAAGCACGGCGAGGACCAGGTCAAGGTGTGGCGTCGTTCGTACGATATCCCGCCGCCGGCCATGGACCTGGAGGATCCGGGTCACCCGATCCATGACCGCCGCTACGCTGGCCTGGACCGCAACGCGCTGCCGGGCACCGAATCGCTGGCCACCACGCTGGACCGCGTGCTGCCGTACTGGCACGACGCCATCGCGCCGCAGCTGAAGGACGGCAAGACCGTGCTGGTCACCGCCCACGGCAATTCGCTGCGCGCGCTGTACAAGTACCTCAACAACGTCTCGCGCGAGGAAATCCTCGAGCTGAACATCCCGACCGGCATCCCGCTGCTGTTCGAGTTGAACGACGACCTGACGGTGAAGTCGTTCCGCTACCTGGGCGACCCGGAAGCGGCGCGCAAGGCCGCTGAAGCCGTGGCCAACCAGGGCAAGGCGAAATAAAACAGAAGGCCGGCGCAAGCCGGCCTTCGCTTTTTGTAGAGTCGAGCCATGCTCGACTGCTGTTGGCCTCTTGCCGCAAGGACAATAAACCCGGAACGGAGAGCAGTCGAGCATGGTTCGACTCTACATAAGCGCGTCCTGTGACCTTTGGCCGGTCCCACCGCAGGCCTCCCCGGCTACCCTGTGAAATTACCCGCAGGAGAGCCTCATGAACGTCCGCAACCTGGTCCCGCTGGGCCTGACCATCGCCATCGCTGCCTCGCTGGCGGCCTGTGGCAAGAATGAAACCGCGCCGGCGGCCAGCGCCGACGCCAAGCCGGCCTTCGACCTGTCGCAGATCAAGACGCCGCTGATCTCGCTCAACAGCGCCGACCTGGATCCGGCCATTTCGGCCTGTACCGACCTCAATGGCTTCGTCAACAGCAAGTGGCTGAAGGCCAACCCGGTGCCGGGCGACCAGACCACCTGGGGCAGCTTCGAGATCCTGCGCGAGCGCTCGCTGGAAGTGCAGCACGCACTGGTGCAGCAGGCCGCGGCCAGCCAGGCCAAGGCCGGCTCGGTGGAAGCCAAGATCGGTGACATCTGGAAGACCGGCAACGATGAAGCCAAGATCGAAGCCGCCGGCCTCGCTCCGCTGCAGCCGCAGCTGGACAAGATCACCGCGCTGAACGACACCGCCGCCATCACCCAGTACCTGCGCGACAGCCAGGCCGAGGGCAAGGGCGTGCTGTTCTCGCTGTTCGCCAATGCCGACTACAAGGATTCGGCCAACGTCATCGCCTATGTCGGCCAGGGCGGCCTGGGCCTGCCGGAGAAGGGCTACTACTTCGATGACGCGCAGGCCAAGATCCGCGACGCCTACGTGGCCTACATCGCGCAGGTGCTGACGCTGTCCGGCGTGGACGCGGCGCAGGCTGCCGAGCAGGCCAAGGCCGTGATGGCCTTCGAAACCCGTCTGGCCAAGGCCTCGATGTCGCGCATCGAAATGCGTGACCCGGCCAAGCGCTACAACCCGCTCAGCGCGGCTGACGCCGACAAGCTGACCCCGAACTTCAGCTGGACCGCGCTGTTCGACACCCTGAAGGTGCCGGCCGCGCAGAAGTTCTCGCTGGCCCAGCCGGGCTTCTTCGGTGAAATGGACAAGATGCTGGCCGACGTGCCGGCCAGCACCTGGCAGGCCTACCTGCGCTTCCACACCATCGACGACGCCTCGCCGTACCTGAGCAGCCAGTTCGAGAAGGCCAACTTCGAATTCTATGGCACCACCCTGCGTGGCCAGAAGGAAATGCAGCCGCGCTGGAAGCGTGTGCTGGAGTCGGTCAACGGTGGCATGGGCGAAGCCCTGGGCCAGCTGTACGTCGATGCCGTGTTCCCGGCCGAATCCAAGGTGGCCATGCAGCACCTGGTGGAAAACCTGTCGCAGGCGCTGAAGGCGCGCCTGGAGCAGCTGCCGTGGATGGGCGAAGAAACCAAGAAGAAGGCACTGGAAAAGTGGGCCAGCTTCACCCCGAAGATCGGTTACCCGGACAAGTGGCGTGACTGGGCGGGCCTGCAGACCAACGGCGACAGCTACCTGGGCAACATGCAGGCGGCACGTGCGTTCAACTACCGCTACATGCTGGACAAGATCGGCAAGCCGGTGGACAAGACCGAGTGGGGCATGACCCCGCAGACCGTCAACGCGTACTACAACGCCACCAAGAACGAGATCGTGTTCCCGGCGGCGATCCTGCAGGCACCGTTCTTCGACGCCAAGGCCGATCCAGCGCTGAACTACGGCGGCATCGGTGCGGTCATCGGCCACGAAATGATGCACGGCTACGACGACTCGGGCAGCCAGTTCGCCGCCAACGGCAACTTCGACAACTGGTGGACCGATGCCGACCGCAAGGCCTTCACCGAGCGTACCGACCAGCTGGTCGCGCAGTTCGACGGCTATGAATCGGTGCCGGGCGTGTTCGTGAAGGGCAAGCTGACCCTGGGCGAGAACATCGGCGACCTGGGTGGCCTGACCGTGGCCTACGACGCGTTGCAGATGGCGCTGAAGGAGGACCCGAAGGCGAATGTCGAAGTGGACGGCCACAGCCAGGACCAGCGCTTCTTCATGAACTGGGCCACCGTGTGGCGCCGCAACTTCACCGATGGTGAGTTGCGTGTCCGCTTGAACACCGACCCGCACGCCCCGGCGAACTTCCGTGCCAACGGTGCGCCGTCGAACATGCCGTCCTATGCCGCTGCATTCCAGTGCAAGGCCGGCGATGCGATGGTGCGTGCCGACGACAAGCGCGTGGTGATCTGGTAATCGATCGCACGTGATGCGTGATGCAGAAGGCCCGGCGAATGCCGGGCCTTTTGTTTGTCTGATCGGTAGCGCCGGGCCATGCCCGGCGGATCTCAGGCCAGCGCTGGTTCCTGCGCCAGCATGCGATGGAAGCGCTGCAGCACATAGGGATCGATCAGGCCGCCGGACTGCTCGTCGATGATGCGCAACGCAGTCTCGCGTTCCATCGCTGCGCGGTAGGGGCGCACGCTGGTCATGGCATCGTAGGCATCCGCAACGGTGACGATGCGTGAGCCCAGCGGAATGCTCTCGCCACGCAGGCCGTCGGGATAGCCGCTGCCATCGAAGGCTTCGTGATGGGCGCGGATCAGCCGCGCGACCGGTGCCGCATCGCTGCGGCCGGTGGCCAGGAAGATGTGCTCGCCACGCACCGGATGCTCGCGCATGATCGCGCGTTCCTCGTCGGTATGCCGGCGCGGTGTCAGCAGTACATCGTCGGGGATGCCGATCTTGCCGATGTCATGGAAGCGCGCGGCCAGGCCGATCTGCGAGCAGGCATCGTCATCGAGATCGCAGTGCGTGGCCAGGCGCTGCGCGAGCAGTCCGACGCGATCGCAGTGGTGGCGGGTGTAGGCGTCGCGCATCTGCAGCGACATCGAGAGGGCATCGATCAGGCAGGCCTGCGCGTGCAGCAGGTCGGGGGCGGGTACGGCGTCAGGAAACATGGTCATCCGCCCGCACCGGGTGG
>NZ_JASJSQ010000021.1:63526-65801 GCF_030236855.1 Stenotrophomonas maltophilia group sp. Smal13 | reverse complement strand
GACGGTCGAAATCACTTCGCCGGAGTCGAAACCTGCACCTCGCCACGTGTAGTTGACGCAGGAAATACCGTTACAGACGGTCAGGACATCGCCGGTCTGGACGCGCGTCTGGGCAGTCCAGACCGTGGTCCGGCCGTCATTGAGCTTCTGGACCTCTTGGGAAAGCTGCTGGTTGGTCACCGGATCGGGATACGGGGTTGTCAGCGTGCATCCGGCGGTGCAGTTGATGACGCCAGGAAGCTTTTTCGCTTGAAGGCTCCCGGCCGCCATGAACAGCAGCACGCCTGCAATGGCGGGAATGGAGTTTCTACCAAGCGAAGGGATAATCCCAATCAGTCTAGCTTTCACAATAGGTCCTTATCGTGGGATGCAACAGTTCTTGAAGATTTCGTTCGATGAAATGCGGGCTTTCTCTTTCTCTTGGCTGCTCAGGTTTTTCTCATGGTTGGCAATGTCATTGGTGGTGGCAAAACGTGGGTCCAGCCGGTTGAGGACGCGGGTGTACGCCAGGGCCGCAACGGGATCCGCAGGAACGATGCCGCCATAGGTGTAGGCCATCGCCATGTCGCTGATGACATTGACGTTCCCTTGTGATTCCAGTTCGCGCAGATATCCGGTGGCGGTGTCCTTCCACGCCTCGAGCGCCGCGGGATCACGGATTGCGTCATCAAGCGAACCGATGACTTTCTCCGGCGATCGCGAGTAGGCGCGCATCGCTTCCTGCGAGCCCATGGCGGCGGCCTTCGAAAGCCAATCGGCGTGATAGATGTCCTGATCCAGAGCCAGCGACTCACACTCTTTGAGGATTCGTTCCGACCGCTCCAGGAACCAGTTGCCGGCCCCGACCGTGGTGGCCGAATCCGCCAGCTTGTCAGCGCGATCCGAGATGAAGGTCTGGCATTGCTCGATGGTTCGATAGATTTCGTAGGTTGCCGTGGCATCTCCGGATTCGGAGCGCAGCATCAGTTGCTTGACGTGGGCAAGCGCGTCACCGGGAGGCCGGAACTCATTGCCTCTTACGATTTCGTAGGCCTTGGGGCCCACGGCCTTGTACGAGCCCGGCGGGATTCTGTTGTCCCGCTCAAGCCTTTGCGCGGCCGCCGCACCTGACGCCGGAAGCTGCCTTCCCTGGTCAGGCCGTTCATCGAGGCTGCCACTCTTCCCGGATTCCTCTGCCGTGGCATCCGCAGTTGCCTGCTGCCGGTAGCCGGACATTGCAACGGCTGCCACTGCCAGCACGGCTGCCAGCGCGACGAATCCGATTAGCCGCTTGCTCATCTATTGATCTCACCTTCATTGCAGGAATCGGCATGGTTGCAAACGCGCGCCCTGCGTTCCATGTCCTGCAGCTAACGTTGTATGAATGGATCTCCCCCATCCCTATTTGAGATTCATTCACGATTTGTTCACTAAGCGTTCATGCTCTCGGGGCGTGCCCGACGACGGGGCGGGCTGTTCGCCAGCGCCTGACATCCGGTGCGTGCGGCACGCGCCTTCTCTAGCTCGGGATGGATGCAGATTCGAACGGCGTGGGTGAGGTGAAGCAGGTGCTGGTCGAAGTACATCGGCGGCGCAGGCGCCAACGGCGGCTTACCTTCTGCCGCGGTGCTGTCGCCTTGCGGGCGTTTGCTGGCCTGCTGATGGGGGTGACGGCCGAACGCAACACGTCGTTCGATGTGATCGAAACGATGTCGCCGATGGACAGTTGCGACCGATGTTCTGGGCCGACGATGAGCGCTTGCACGCGCAGGGTGTGCAAGCGATTACCCGTCGAGTGCCTCTTGGCAGGACGCAGTCGCGCAACGTGATGCTTCAGTTGCTCGACGGAGCTGGCCAGCCACGCCTGCAGCTGCAGGTCACGCCGAAAGGGGAGGCCACGCTGTCATTCCTGGATGGGCATGCGGACATCGCGCGCGTGACCTCGGCGGAGCAGCATTGATCTCCTGTTCCGGCCCCTGCACATCAATGTGAAGAAGTGCTTGCAATTCCTTCGCGACTCCCGGAAAATGCCGGACTCGCTTCGGGGGACGGACTTCTGGTTCCACCCGCTAGCAAAGCATCAAGGTCCAGCGTCAGCCTCATCGGCGGTGGAGCGAAAGTTTCAGTGGTGGCTGTAGCTCAGTTGGTTAGAGTACCGGATTGTGATTCCGGTGGTCGGGGGTTCGAATCCCCTCAGCCACCCCACTGATTCAACCGCATCGGCGCAGCCGAAACGGTATTGCAATAAACAGAAAGCACGCTACAATGTGCGTCTGAGTTTCACGGGCCGTTAGCT
>NZ_JASJSQ010000021.1:55254-63426 GCF_030236855.1 Stenotrophomonas maltophilia group sp. Smal13 | reverse complement strand
CAGTTGGTAGAGCAGTTGACTCTTAATCAATAGGTCCAAGGTTCGAATCCTTGACGGCCCACCAAGACAGAAGCCACCTGGTATCCCAGGTGGCTTTTTTCTTATAAGTGTGACTCCCATCGTTTCGATGGATCACGGGTTGCAGAGCCCCACTTGGCCGTGGATCTGCAATGCAGCGGGACCGCAGTGCTGGTTTCAACGATGTTGAAAAAAGTGCTTGCACCCACCGAGCGGATCGGGTCATAATTCGCGCCCCGATTTCGGGCTGTTAGCTCAGTTGGTAGAGCAGTTGACTCTTAATCAATAGGTCCAAGGTTCGAATCCTTGACAGCCCACCAGACGAAAGCCACTTGGTTCGCCAAGTGGCTTTTTTCTTGTCTGCACGCCGGGTGGCATTTCATCTACTGAAACGGCGCATGGCGTGAATCTACTGAAGCGATGCTGAAATCAGGGACATACGCGTCATCAGTGTTTTCAATGCTGTGCGCTGCTTCTCACCGCATCGCGTCCTGTATCGCACCCAATGGATCTTCCGCGCCGAAGGCGCATGCACGAAGGAAGATGTTGATGGCTGATATCAATCGATTGCACCGCACGCTGTGGGTTCCCTTCGCGTTGATGGCGCTGGCTGCCTGCGCGCCGGCCAATGATCCCGCGAAGACCGTTGAACGCGATGCGGGCACGGAGAGCACTCCGGCGCGCCCGGTGGGTGACGCCATGCAGATGCAGCCGGCTCAGCCTGCGGAAGCGGAGGTCCTGCCTGACGCGGTGGATGTGCAGCGCAATGCGGACGGTTCGGTGGATGTGCGCAAGGCCATGCCGGAGTCGGTGGCCCTGCGCCGTACCGACGACGGGGGCGTGGAGATCCGCAAGGGGGAGGCGCCCGCCGAACATGCCGGCATGGCACCGGCCCGCGCTGTACCGCAGCAGTAAGCCGCAGTCGTCCTGGCGGGCGGTGCGCCCGCCGGGGCGGCAGCGATGCAGGGGCCGCGCGCATCGCTGCAGATTCAGTTTTGTGCAGGCCTTCCGCTTCCAGCCCCCGCCTGCGACAATGAACGCCTGAGCCGGCCACGCGAAAGTGGCGGAATTGGTAGACGCCCTGGATTTAGGTTCCAGTGCCGCAAGGCGTGGGGGTTCGAGTCCCCCCTTTCGCACCAGTGCCGGCCTGTCCCCGCCCTGATCGGGCCATCTGCGCCCCCTTGACCGGCACGCGCTGGCAGTGCAGGCCGAATTGGGCGAAACTAAAGGGCTGCGGCAAGCAGGCGCGTCCCAGACGTCGTGTCCTTACAACCGTTTCATCCCAATCATCGAGCCGGGGGCGTGGGCCGCCGGTGGCAGGAGTCAACATGCAAGCTTCGATCGAATCCACCGGCAACCTGGAACGCCGCCTGAGCTTCTCGCTGCCGGAAGAGCGTCTGCAGAGCCACATCGTCGGCCGCCTGGGCGAAATCGCCCGTACCACCCGCATCAAGGGTTTCCGTCCGGGCAAGGTGCCGGCCAAGGTGATCGAGCAGCGCTTCGGCGCGCAGGTCCGTGGCGAGGCGCTGGACGGCCTGCTGCGCGAAACCTTCGATGCCGCCGTGCGTGAGCACGACCTGCGCATCGTCGGCAGCCCGCGCATCGACAAGGGCGACGAGGGTGAATTCTCCTTCGTGGCCACCGTGGAAGTGGTGCCGGACTTCGGCGATATCGACGTCAGCAAGCTGACCGTCGTGCGCCACAGCGCCGAGATCACCGACGCCGACATCGACCAGATGATCGAGAACCTGCAGAACCAGCGTCGTACCTGGGCCCCGGTCAGCCGTGGCGCGCAGGACGGTGACCTGGTCGCGGTGGAAACCTGGTCGCAGGCCGGCGAAGAGCGCCTGCCGGCCGAGGGCACCGAGAAGGGTTCGATCGTGCTCGGCCAGGGCATGATGTTCGACACCATCGAAAAGGGCCTGGTCGGCCTGGCCAAGGGCGAAGAAAAGACCCTGGACGTCGAGTTCCCGGCTGACTGGCGCGTGCCGGTGCTGGCCGGCAAGACCGTGCAGGTGACCGTCAAGGTTGCCGAAGTGTCCGAGCCGGTCGTGCCGGCGGTCGACGAAGCCTTCATCAAGAGCTTCGGCGTGAAGGGCGGCGACGTCGAGCAGTTCCGCAGCGACATCCGCGCCAACCTGGAGCGCGAGCTGAAGGGTGCCCTGATGAACCGCCTGCGCCGCGAAGTGGGCGAGCAGCTGATCGCCGCCTATTCGTCGGTGGAAATGCCGCCGCGCCTGGTCGAGAACGAAGCCCGCGCCATGCTGGCCCAGCAGGTCGAGCAGATCCGCCGCAACGGCCAGAACGTCGGCGAGATCCCGGCCGATGCCCACGAAGGCTTCAAGGAAGCGGCCGCCAAGCGCGTGCTGGTCGGCCTGCTGGTCGGTGAAGTGGCCCGCATCAACGACCTGCGCCTGGAAGCCAAGCGCCTGAACGAAACGATGCGTCTGATCGCTTCGACCTACGAAGAGCCGGAACAGGTCATTGAGATGTACCGCAACGACCCCCAGCTGATGTCTGGCCTGCAGAACCGTGTGATGGAAGAGCAGGTGATCGACTGGATCGCCGAACGTGCCCAGCACACCGAAGAGAAGCTGTCGTTCCAGGACGCGATCCGCCAGTAAGCCCGGGCGGATCACCGGATGCCCCGCGCCTTTGCCGGCGCGGGGTTGTTGCCCCCCAAGATAGGTACCTCACGTAATGGACAACCGAACCAAAGCCCTGAACCTGGTTCCGATGGTGGTCGAGCAGACCAGCCGCGGCGAGCGTGCCTACGACATCTATTCGCGCCTGTTGAAAGAGCGCCTGATCTTCCTCGTGGGCCCGATCGACGATCACATGGCCAACGTGGTGGTGGCGCAGTTGCTGTTCCTGGAGTCGGAGAACCCGGAAAAGGACATCAACATCTACATCAACTCGCCGGGTGGCGTGGTCACCGCCGGCATGGCGATCTACGACACCATGCAGTACATCAAGCCGAATGTGAGCACCACCTGCATCGGCCAGGCCGCCTCGATGGGCGCCCTGCTGCTGGCCGCGGGCGAAGCTGGCAAGCGCTATGCGCTGCCGAACTCGCGCGTGATGATCCACCAGCCGCTGGGTGGCTACCAGGGCCAGGCCACCGACATCGACATCCACGCGCGTGAGATCTTGACCCTGCGTTCGCGCCTGAACGAGGTGCTGGCCAAGCACACCGGCCAGTCGCTGGAGACGATCGCCCGCGACACCGAGCGCGACAACTTCAAGAGCGCCTTCGAGGCGCAGGCCTATGGTCTGGTCGACCAGGTCCTGGAGCGTCGTCCGGACGAGTCGATCCAGGCCGGCTGACCGGCCATCACGGGGCCAGGGAGGCCCCGTTCCTGCAGGGTCGGGCGGGACTGGTGTCCCCTCGGCCCTGTGCTATTCTCGAATCGAACCCCCGTTCAGCGGGTGGGGTAACTGGGTAAGCGAAGCATGAGCGAAGACCGCCAAGGTCGTTCCACGGACACCGGCAAGATCCTCTACTGCTCTTTCTGCGGCAAGAGCCAGCATGAAGTGCGCAAGCTGATTGCGGGTCCGAGCGTATTCATCTGCGATGAGTGCGTGGAGCTGTGCAACGACATCATCCGTGAGGAACTTGAGGAAAAGGCGCAGTCGGCGCGCAGTTCGCTGCCCAAGCCGCGCGAGATCCTCGAGGTCCTCGACCAGTACGTGATCGGCCAGAACCGCGCCAAGCGCACGCTGGCCGTGGCCGTGTACAACCACTACAAGCGCATCGAGAGCCGGCAGAAGAACGACGACGTCGAACTGGCGAAGTCGAACATCCTGCTGGTCGGTCCGACCGGTTCGGGCAAGACGCTGCTGGCCGAGACCCTGGCCCGCCTGCTCAACGTGCCGTTCACCATGGCCGACGCCACCACGCTGACCGAAGCCGGTTACGTGGGCGAGGACGTGGAGAACATCATCCAGAAGCTGCTGCAGAAGTGCGACTACGACGTCGAGAAGGCGCAGCAGGGCATCGTCTACATCGATGAAATCGACAAGATCTCGCGCAAGAGCGAGAACCCGTCGATCACCCGCGATGTGTCCGGCGAAGGCGTGCAGCAGGCCCTGCTGAAGCTGATCGAAGGCACCGTGGCCAGCGTTCCGCCGCAGGGCGGCCGCAAGCACCCGCAGCAGGAATTCCTGCAGGTGGACACCAAGAACATCCTGTTCATCTGCGGCGGCGCGTTCGCCGGGCTGGACAAGGTGATCCAGGCCCGTTCCACCGACGTCGGCAGCATCGGCTTCGGCGCCAAGGTGAAGAGCAGCGAGCGCAAGCAGGAAGTGGGCAAGGTGCTGGCCGAAGTCGAGCCGGAAGACCTGATCAAGTTCGGCCTGATCCCCGAGTTCGTCGGCCGCCTGCCGGTGGTGGCGACCCTGGAGGAGCTGGACGAGCCGGCCCTGATCAAGATCCTGACCGAGCCGAAGAACGCCATCACCAAGCAGTTCAAGAAGCTGTTCGAGATGGAGAACGTCGAGCTGGAGTTCCGTCCGGACGCGTTGTCGGCCATCGCCAGGAAGGCGCTCAAGCGCAAGACCGGCGCCCGTGGCCTGCGCACCATCGTCGAATCGGTCCTGTTGGACACCATGTACGACCTGCCGTCGCAGGAAAACGTAAGCAAGGTGGTGGTGGACGAGTCGGTGATCGAGCACAAGTCCGAGCCGTACCTGATCTACCAGACCCCGGCGGCCCCTGAACAGAAGGCCGCAGGCGCCGAGTGATCCTTCCAGGTTGTTGATTGGAAAGGATTTTCAAGGAATGCCTTGCATCTGAAAGCCGATGGCCCCATAACGGGGCCATCGGCTTTTTTTGTCTCCGGAAGATGCCCTCCCGGAGGCGGTTTTCCCCTTCCCTGGAGCCCCCATGGCCCGTTCCCCAAGTGAAACCCTCGACCTGCCGGTCCTGCCGCTGCGCGACGTAGTGGTGTTCCCGCACATGGTCATCCCGCTGTTCGTCGGCCGTGACAAGTCCATGCACGCGCTCGAACAGGCAATGGAGTCGGACAAGCGCATCCTGCTGCTGGCGCAGAAGTCGGCCGAGACCGACGACCCGCATGCGGCCGACCTCTACCAGGTCGGTACGCTGGCGCAGGTGCTGCAGCTGCTGAAGCTGCCCGACGGCACCATCAAGGTGCTGGTCGAAGGCCTGTCGCGCGTGCAGGTCACCCACGTCGATGAGCGTAACGGCTCGCTGCACGGCCAGGCCGTGGAGATCGACGCCACCGACGAGCGCGAAGCACGCGAGGTGGAGGCGATCGCCCGCTCGCTGATGTCGCTGTTCGAGCAGTACGTGAAGACCAACCGCAAGCTGCCGCCAGAGCTGCTGCAGACGCTGTCGGGCATCGATGAGCCGGCCCGCCTGGCCGACACCATCGCCGCGCACATCAGCGTGCGCCTGGCCGACAAGCAGCGCCTGCTGGAAACGCTGGCCGTCGGTGACCGCCTGGAGATGCTGGTCGGCCTGGTCGACGGCGAGATCGACGTGCAGCAGATGGAAAAGCGCATCCGCGGCCGCGTGAAGTCGCAGATGGAGAAGAGCCAGCGCGAGTACTACCTCAACGAACAGATGAAGGCCATCCAGAAGGAACTGGGTGACCTGGACGATGCACCGGGCGAGCTGGAAGAGTTGGCCCGCAAGATCGCCGAAGCCGGCATGCCGAAGGCGGTTGAAGCCAAGGCACGCAATGAACTGAACAAGCTCAAGCAGATGTCGCCGATGTCGGCCGAAGCGGCGGTCGTGCGCAACTACCTGGAGTGGCTGCTGGGCGTGCCGTGGAAGAAGCGCAGCAAGGTGCGCAAGGACCTGAAGGCCGCGCAGGACACCCTCGACGCCGACCACTACGGCCTGGAGAAGGTCAAGGAGCGCATCCTTGAATACCTGGCGGTGCAGTCGCGCGTGAAGCAGATGAAGGGCCCGATCCTGTGCCTGGTCGGGCCGCCGGGCGTGGGCAAGACCTCGCTCGGCCAGTCCATCGCCAAGGCTACCAACCGCAAGTTCGTGCGCATGTCGCTGGGCGGCGTTCGCGATGAAGCCGAGATCCGTGGCCACCGTCGTACCTACGTTGGTTCGATGCCGGGCCGCATCGTGCAGAACCTCAACAAGGTCGGCAGCAAGAACCCGCTGTTCGTGCTCGACGAGATCGACAAGATGTCGATGGACTTCCGTGGCGATCCGTCGTCGGCGCTGCTGGAAGTGCTCGACCCGGAGCAGAACAACGCGTTCAACGACCACTACCTGGAAGTGGACCTGGACCTGTCCGAAGTGATGTTCGTGGCCACCTCGAACTCGCTCAATATTCCCGGCCCGCTGCTGGACCGCATGGAAGTGATCCGCATCCCCGGCTACACCGAGGACGAGAAGCTCAACATCGCCACCCGCTACCTGGTGCCGAAGCAGATCAAGGCCAACGGCCTGCAGCCGGAAGAACTGGAGATCGGCAGCGATGCGATCCAGGACATCGTGCGCTACTACACGCGCGAATCGGGCGTGCGCAACCTGGAACGCGAGATCGCCAAGATCTGCCGCAAGGTGGTGAAGGAGATCGCGCTGGCCGGCCCGCAGCCGGTGAAGGCGAAGAAGGGCGCGAAGAAGTCCAAGGCGCTGGTGAGCGTGTCCAGCAAGAACCTGGACAAGTACCTGGGTGTGCGTCGCTTCGATTTCGGCCGCGCCGAGGAAGAGAACGAGATCGGCCTGGTCACCGGCCTGGCGTGGACCGAAGTCGGTGGCGATCTGCTGCAGATCGAATCGACGCTGGTGCCGGGCAAGGGCCAGCTGATCCTGACCGGCCAGCTCGGCAACGTGATGAAGGAATCGGCGTCGGCGGCGTTGTCGGTGGTGCGTTCGCGCGCGGTCGGCTTCGGCATCGACAGCGACTTCCTGCAGAAGCACGACGTGCACCTGCATGTGCCCGATGGTGCCACGCCGAAGGACGGACCGAGTGCCGGTGCGGCAATGGTCACCTCGCTGGTGTCGATGCTGACCAAGGTGCCGGTGCGTGCCGACGTGGCGATGACCGGTGAGATCACCCTGCGTGGTCGTGTCACCGCCATCGGTGGCTTGAAGGAGAAACTGCTGGCCGCACTGCGCGGTGGTATCCGGACGGTCATCATTCCGGAAGAGAACCGCAAGGACCTTGCAGACATTCCGGCCAACGTCACCCGCGATCTGGAGATCGTGCCGGTGAAGTACATCGAAGAAGTCCTGGACCTGGCGCTGGAGCGCCCGCTGGCACCGAAGAAGGCGCGCAAGAGTGCGCAGCGTGTCACGGTGCGCAGCAAGGCCAAACCGAGTGGAAGCGCGCGCGTCAAGCATTGACGCGCGCTGTCCGATGGCCCGAAACCCGCGTCGTTGCTGGCTTTCCAGCTTGCGTGGGGGTAGGGCCACTGGTATAAAAGCAGCACTCGCGAATGAGTGATCGCTGTCAGCGATGACTGAATCGGCGAACCGTTTCCACATGGCGGCCGCATGCAGAAGGCGTGCGGTTGCTTCCCTGTCGAATAAGCGGAACCCACCGCCAAAGGAGTTGTAGAGAATGAACAAGACCGAATTGATCGATGCCGTTGCTGAAGCTGCCGACCTGACCAAGGCCGAGTCCAGCCGCGCTGTCGATGCCGTCGTTGCTGCCGTCACCAAGGCGCTGAAGGACGGCGATGCGGTCACCCTGGTTGGCTTCGGTACCTTCCAGGTCCGCGACCGTGCTGCCCGCACCGGCCGCAACCCGAAGACCGGCGACACCATCAAGATCGCTGCTTCGAAGAATCCGTCGTTCAAGGCTGGTAAGGCCCTGAAGGATGCTGTAAACTAAGCGGCTCGCTGGGGTGCTTAGCTCAGCGGTAGAGCGTCTCCTTTACACGGAGAGGGTCGGGGGTTCGAAACCCTCAGCACCCACCACAGCACCGCGGTAAAAGTTTGAGTGTGGAGCGGTAGTTCAGCTGGTTAGAATGCTGGCCTGTCACGCCGGAGGTCGCGGGTTCGAGTCCCGTCCGCTCCGCCATTCAACGAGGCCTCCGGCCAAAAGCTGGAGGCTTTGTTTTCTCTCCGGTCCAGGCCGGTGAGAAAACAGGAAATAGCAACAATGCGGAGCGGTAGTTCAGCTGGTTAGAATGCTGGCCTGTCACGCCGGAGGTCGCGGG
>NZ_JASJSQ010000021.1:0-55156 GCF_030236855.1 Stenotrophomonas maltophilia group sp. Smal13 | reverse complement strand
AGAATGCTGGCCTGTCACGCCGGAGGTCGCGGGTTCGAGTCCCGTCCGCTCCGCCAACTTTAAAAGCCCTCGGCGCAAGCCGGGGGCTTTTTCTTTGTGCCCTGCGGCAGGCCTGCCGAGGTGCTGACGGCACAGGTCCGCGGAGATCGGCGCAGGCCACGCCGGCGCTGCTTTTGGTCCCTGCGACGAAGCGGGTTACACTGCCGGGCTCGCCAATCAGGCCTTGTGATTCCTCACCATGCTGCAGAAACTCCGCGACAAGACCTCAGGCTGGATCGTCACCGTGATCCTGGGGCTGCTGATGATTCCGTTCCTGTTCGTGATCGACAACAGCTACCTGGGTGGCGTTGGCGCACAGAACGTGGCCAAGGTTTCCGCGCCTCCGACCTGGTGGCGTTCGGCACCGTCGTGGTGGCCGGTGCGCATGCTGTGGCAGCACCACGAGATCAGCGCGCAGGATTTCCGCACCCGCTTCGAGCAGGAGCGCATGCGTGAGCGCCAGCAGCAGGGCGAGAACTTCGACCCGCGCGCGTTCGAAAGCACTGAAAACAAGATGGCCGTGCTCGATCAGCTGATCGACGAGCAGGTCGTGCGCCTGGTGGGCGAGCAGGCCGGTGTTGTGATCGGCGATGGCGCGGTGCGCGAGTACATCGCCACCATCCCGGCCTTCCTCGATTCGAACGGCAAGTTCAACGAGAACAACTACCGCCTGGCTCTGGCCGGTGGCAATCCGCCGCGTACCCCCACGCAGTTCCAGGAGCTGGTGCGCGAGAGCCTGCAGCAGTCGGTGATCCCGTCGGGCCTGCAGAATTCGGGCTTCGTCACCCAGGCCGAGACCGAGCGCCTGCTGAAGCTGCTGGGTGAGACCCGCGACGTCGAACTGGCCGCGCTGCCGGAGGTTCCGGCCGATACCGCGCCGGTCACCGATGAGCAGATCAAGCAGTGGTACGACAGCCACGGCAAGGATTTCCGCCAGGCCGAAAGCGTGTCGCTGGAATACGTCGAGATCAATGGCGCCAACCTGCCGGCACCGACCGCGGCCGACGAAGCGACCCTGCGCAAGCGCTATGAGGACGAGAAGGCGAAGTTCACTTCGCCGGAACAGCGCCAGGCCGCGCACATCCTGATCACCGGTGACGGTGCCGAAGCCAAGGCGAACAAGATCGCCACCGAAGCCAAGGCGGCGGGTGCCGACTTCGCTGCACTGGCCAAGGCCAATTCGGAAGACCCGGGTTCGAAGGACCAGGGCGGTGATCTGGGCTGGGTCGAGCGTGGCGCGATGGTCAAGCCGTTCGAAGACGCCCTGTTCGCCGCCAAGGCGGGTGACGTGATCGGCCCGGTCAAGACCGACTTCGGCTACCACGTCATCAAGGTCGCCGCGGTGCGTGGCGGCGAAGGCAAGTCGTTCGAGGAAGTGCGTGACACGCTGGCCGCCGAGCAGCTGAAGGCCGACGGCGAGCGCGGCTTCAACGAGCTGGCCGGCCACCTGGTCGATGCGATCAACAAGAGCCCGAGTGATCTGGCTGCTGCGGCCAAGGAAGTGAACCTGCCGCTGCAGACCCTGGGCCCGATCACCCGCGCAACCGCCAGTGGCATCGCCACCGATCCGGCCGTGCTGCGTGCGGCCTTCTCCGAAGTGCTGGTGCAGGATGGTACTGCCAGCGACCCGATCGCCCTGGGTGGTGCCACCAACCACAGCGTGGTCATCCGCGTTGCCGCGCATACCCCGGAACAGGCAACGCCGCTGGACAAGGCGCGTGAACAGGTGATCGCCGCGATCCGCGCCGACCGCCAGCGCCAGGCCAGCGACAAGGCCGCCGACGCCGTGCTGGCCAAGCTGAAGGCCGGTGCCACCCTGCAGTCGCTGGCCGCCAGCGAGAAGCTGCAGCTGAGCCCGATGCCGGGCCTGCCGCGCAGCCAGCCGGTGCCGACCCCGGAAATCAACCGCGCGATCTTCAGTGCGCCGGTGCCGGCGGAAGGCAAGCCGAGCTACGGCAAGGTCGACGTCAACGGCCACGCGCTGCTGTTCGCCGTGAACAAGGTCAACCCGGGCGACATCAAGGAAGTGACCGCCGAGCAGCAGAAGCAGCTCAAGGATCAGCTGAGCCAGATCGACGGCATGGCCGCAGCCAAGGCCTACGTCGAGGCGATGCGCAGGAAGTTCGTGATCCAGACCACCGAAGAGAACCTGTAAGCCTCGCGGCGGGGCAGGATCGAAGAAGGCCCGGCAATGCCGGGCCTTTTTTTGTGCCTTCGCGTCGTCTGTGGCGCGCTTGAGCTTTGGTAGTGGTCGAGCTTGCTCGACCGCCTTTTGTAGAGTCGTGCAGATGCAGTCGAGCATCGCTCGACTCTACAAAGAGCAGATACAGCGGGGTTGGAGCGCGTCAGTCCTCGACGCGCAGCACTGCGCCGGGCTTCAGCACGCTGCTGCCACTCAGGCCGTTCAGCGACAGCAGGGCCTTTACCGGCATGCCGTAGCGGCGGGCGATGGTCCAGGCCGACTCGCCATCACGCACGGTGTGGCGGCGGCTGCGCGGGCGGTCGGCGATCGCGGCCACGGCCTTGGCCACCTGCGGCGTCGGCGTGGTCGTGGCAACCGGTGCGGTGCTGGCCACCAGCGTGGTCGCGGCTTCCGTCACCGTCGCATTGGCGGCCGAGACCGGGGCCAGGACCCGAGTGGTTCCCGAAGCGCGGTTGCCGGCGGCCAGGGCCGGGTTGAGGCGGGCGATCCTGGCGGGGTCCAGGGCGCGCTGTGCGGCCCACTGCTGGACGCTGGTGCCGGCCGGCAGGGTGTGGTCCTTCAACACCGGCACGGTGCGGTCCAGCGAGGCCATTACGCGAGGCTGGTCCTCCACGTCTTCCAGCACGCAGGCCAGGGCATGCAGCTTCTCGACATAGGCATGGGTAACCGGCGACAGCCCCGGCAGGGCTGCCGGCTTGGCATTCTGCGCGTTCATGCCGGCCTTGCGCATGGACTGCAGCACCCGGTACTCGCCGGCGTTGTAGGCCATGGTGGCCAGTCGCCAGTCGCCGCCGAACATGCCGTGCAGGGTTTTCAGGTAGCGCACCGCGGCCTGGGTGGAATCAACCGCCGACAGGCGACCGTCGTAGCCGTTGGCCATGGGCACGCGGTGGTTGCGCGCCGTGGTGGCGATGAACTGCCACAGGCCGGTCGGGCCGCTGCCGTTGCGGGCATTGGGCCGATAGCCGCTTTCCACGAATGGGATCAGCGCGAATTCGGTGGGCAGGTTCGCCTTGCGCAGCTCTTCGACCACATAGCCGAACAGCACCAGCGCATCGTCATCCTGGTTGGCCAGGCGCGAGGGGGCGTGGGCGAACTGCTTCTGCCAGCGCGGGCTGGTAGCCTCGGCATCGCAGCTGGGCTCGGCCAGGCCGTCGCGGAAGCTGGTGAAGATCTCCTGGCCATTGCGCACCGAGGGCGCAGGCAGCGCGGACGGATCCAGCGGCAGCGCCGCAGCGGCGGTCAGGTTCTGGCTGATGCCGGCGCCCAGCGACTGTGCGCCCGCGGTTCCGGCCAGCCCCAGGGCAAGGCCCAGGGCCAGCGGCAGACTTCGGCGCATCATGCGCGGAAGCCGTCTTTCCAGTGCCGGAGACCGGCCATCACGTCGACGTCGTCCACGACGTCACGGCCCAGGTGTGCCGACACCGACGCACGGATCGGTGCAGCGTGCACACGCAGGAAGGGATTGCAGTCGAATTCGTTGGCCAGGGTTACCGGCAGGGTGGAACGGTCATCGCGGCGCATGGCCAAAGCCTCCTCTTGGCGCTGCCACAAGGCAGCGTTGGCGGGGTCGACATGCCGCGCGAAGACGGCATTTGACACGGTGTACTCATGAGCGCAACAAAGCATCAGTTGCGCGGGCAGGGCACCCAGCTTGCGCATCGACGCCAGCAGCTGGGACGGCGTACCTTCGAACAGGCGTCCACAGCCCAGGCTGAACAACGAATCTCCGCTGAAAAGATGTTCAGCAGTGTGAAACGCGATGTGGCTGCGGGTATGCCCGGGCACGGATAGTACGTGGAACGTCCGGCCCAGTGCCTGAACGCGTTCACCTTCGCCGACCCGCTCGGTGGCCGTGGGAATGCGTTCCTCGACCGGCGCGATGACCCGTACGCCGGGGAAACGCGCCTGCAATGCCGGCACGCCACCGATGTGGTCGTCGTGGTGATGGGTGAGCAGGATCGTGTCCACGCGCAGGCCCTGATCGGCCAGCGCGAGCACTGGCGCGGCATCGCCGGGGTCGACGACCACGGCAGCGCCCTCGTTGTCGATCAGCGTCCAGATGTAGTTATCCGCAAATGCGGGCAGGGCAGTCAGTCGCATAGAATTGGACCATGCCCGCGCTGCAGAGCACCCGTCAAGCGAGCCAGACCCCGTGGTTCGACAGTGAACCGGCGGAGGCCTTGCGCGTGCTGGAGCGGCAATTGCTGCTGCCGCAGCTGTCGGTGCTGCCGGCGCAGCCCTGGCTGTGGATCGCACCAAGTGCGGCCTGGCTGGACGATGCACAGCTGGGCGGACGCGGTCTGCGCCTGTTCCGGCAGGGGCAGGGCTATGCCGGCGACACCCGCTGTGCACTGCCGCTGCCGCTGGCCAATGAGAGTGTCAATGCGATCGTGCTGCAGCATGTCACTGCGGCCGACGCTGATCGGCTGCTCGACGAGTGCGAGCGCGTACTGATGCCGGGCGGCCATCTGTGGCTGAGCAGCCTCAATCCGTTCAGTCCGTATCGCACGCGATGGCGCCAGCATGGACTGGTGGTGCGCACGCCACAGCGGATCCGCCTGCTGCTCGGCCGTCATGGGCTGGAATGCGACGATATGCGTTACCTGGGTCCGCTCTGGCGCGGTGCGGGCAGCCGTCGTCCCGGAGGTTGGGCACCGCTGCGCGCGGCCTGCCTGTTCCATGCGGAAAAACGCACGCTGGCCCTGCCTGGGCCGAAACCGCTGCCGGTGCGCTGGCACGGCACCGTAGCTACCTGATTCTGGAGTTGTATTGAAAACCATCGAAATCCACACCGACGGTTCCTGCCTTGGCAATCCCGGCCCCGGCGGCTGGGCTGCGCTGCTGCGCTACAAGGGCCACGAGCGCGAACTGAGCGGTGGCGAGGCGCACACCACCAACAACCGGATGGAGCTGATGGCGGCCATTTCCGGGCTGGAGTCGCTGACCGAGCCGTGCAACATCGTGCTCTATACCGATTCGCAGTATGTGCGGCAGGGTCTGACCCAGTGGATGCCGGGCTGGATCCGCAAGAACTGGAAGACGGCTGGCGGCGATCCGGTAAAGAACCGCGAGCTGTGGGAGCGCCTGCAGGCGGCCACGCTGCGGCATCAGATCGATTGGCGCTGGGTGAAGGGTCACTCCGGCGACCCGGACAATGAGCGGGTGGATACGCTGGCCCGCAACGCGGCGATCCAGATCCGCGACGCCAGCCCGGTAAACTGAGCCCATGCGTCAGATCATCCTCGATACCGAAACCACCGGCCTGGAGTGGAAGAAGGGCAACCGCATCGTCGAAATCGGCTGCGTGGAGCTGTTCAAGCGCCGCCCGACCGGCAACAACTATCACCAGTACATCAAGCCGGACTGCGAGTTCGAACAGGGTGCGCAGGAAGTCACCGGCCTGACCCTGGAGTTCCTCGATGACAAGCCGGACTTCGCGCAGATTGCCGACGAGTTCCTGGCCTTCATCGATGGCGCCGAGCTGATCATCCACAACGCGGCGTTCGACCTCGGCTTCCTCGACAACGAGTTGTCGCTGCTGGGGCCGCAGTACGGGAAGATCACCGACCGCTGCGCCGTGATCGATACCCTGGTGATGGCGCGTGAGCGCTTCCCGGGCCAGCGCAACTCGCTGGATGCGCTGTGCAAGCGGCTGGGCGTGGACAACTCGCACCGTGCGCTGCACGGCGGCCTGCTCGATGCGCAGATCCTGGGCGACGTCTATATCGCGCTGACCTCGGGCCAGGAAGAAATCGGCTTCGGTCTGGGCGATGACGATGGCGGTGGTGCCGGTGCGGCGCTGCAGGCCTTCGACACCAGCAAGCTGCTGCCGCGCCCGCGCGTGGTGGCCACGCCGTCGGAGCTGGAAGCGCATGCGGCGCGACTGGAGCGGCTGCGCAAGAAGGCTGGCCACGCGCTGTGGGATGGCCCGAAGGTGGAAGAGCCCGCCAGCGCGTAATGCCTGGAGTGGGGTAGTGCCGGCCGCTGGCCGGCAGCGCCGCATCCACGCATGGCGTGGATCTACCGGTTAGTGGCAGCGCACCAGGATCACGCTGATGTTGTCGCGGCCGCCGCCGTCGAGCGCGGCGGCAACCAGCGTGTCCACGCATTCCTGTGCGCTGGCATCCTCGAAGGCGAGGGTGCGGGCAATGCTGCGGTCGTCCACTTCTTCGGTCAGGCCGTCACTGCACAGCAGCAGCTGCATGCCCGGACGCAGTTCGCCGCTGGTGGTGGCCACGTTCAGATGCGCCGGATCGGTCACGCCCAGCGCCTGGGTGACCACGTTGCGGTGCGGATGCGCACGCGCCTGTTCGGCGGTCAGGTTGCCCTGCGCGACCAGCTCCTGCACCACGCTGTGGTCCTGGCTGAGCTGGGCCAGCTGTCCGTCGCGCCACAGGTAGGCACGGCTGTCGCCGACCCACGCCACTTCATAGCGGTTGCCCTGTACCCGTGCGGCGACCACGGTAGTGCCCATCGGCAACGTGTCGTTGCGCCGGCGCGAGGCGCGGATGATCTCTTCGTCGGCGGTGCGGATGGCCTGCGCCAGCGGTGCGCCGCGGCGGATCTCGCGCACGATGGTCTCGCGCGCCAGCGCGCTGGCCACTTCACCGCAGGCGTGCCCGCCCATGCCATCGGCCACCAGCCACAGGGCCAGCTCACTGTCACCGTAGTAGGTGTCCTCGTTGAGCTCGCGGCGCATGCCGGGGTGGGTGAGGTGTCCGAATTCGATCATGGGCGCTGGGGCGGGGTGTTGCTGGGGAGACAGGCATCATCGGGTGGCTGCGCGCATCCGGCAAGGCGTGCGCTCAGGAAATTTTCACTTCGTTGGCCGGAATGACTTGTCGTCGGCCTCACTTCCTCGTATGATGCGCGTCCCCGGTCCTCCGGGGACCACCCGGAGAGGTGGCAGAGTGGTTGAATGTACCTGACTCGAAATCAGGCAGGCGTTTATAGCGCCTCGGGGGTTCGAATCCCCCCCTCTCCGCCAGATTAGATGAAGCGCCCGCCAGTCAATGACTTGCGGGCGTTTTCATTTTTAGGCTCTTGGGCACTCGCTTGGACACTCTCATGCGATTGCCGAACTACCTTGTTCTATCCCCCACTGGGGTCTATCACTTCCGCTGGAAGGTTCCTAAGCGCTTCCAAGGCCCATTGGGCCTCAAGGTGGTCAAGCGCTCGCTCGGTACGCGTGATGCCCGTGTGGCGCATCTGCAAGCCCTTGTGCTCGCCTCCCGCTATGCTGTGGCCCTTCAAGGAGGGGATATGGCAAAGAGCGTGGATGAACTGCTCCGCAGCGCGCAGAAGGGGCAGGTTGACTTTGAAGTAGTAGCCGGTCCTCACGGTTACACAGTCAAAACGGACGGTTCGGCGCAGGACAACGCTGCCGCTTTGGAAACCGTCCGGTTGCTGAACGCGCAAGGGGTGGCCTCTGTTGGTGGTGCGCCGCTGTCCGCGTCCACTCGCATCGCCTTGGAGATGGCAGTCGAAAAATGGTCCAAGACCTTGACCAGCGGGGCCCGTAAGACTCCAGGCCAGAAATTGGAGGCCGTGAAAGCTTTTGTAGCGTGGAAGAACTCCACGCGTAAGCGCTCACCGGCGCGGGTGGCAATGGGCGATCTGTCCAAGACTGATTGCGCGGAATGGGTCATCAGTCTGAAACAAACTCCCGCAGCGCGGACCGGCAAGCCGCTGACGGATAGTTATATTGAAACAAAGACGCGTTGGCTGTCGCTGTTCTTTGACTGGGCCATGGCGGCAGGCTACTACCCCAAGGGTGACAACATTGCCCGAGGCCATATCAAGGTCAGCAAGAAAGCAAAGCGACTCCAGTCCAAAAAGACCGGTTGGCAGCCTTTTGAAGTCGCCCAACTCAAAATGATTTTCGCTTTCCCAGCACTGAAGGCTATGCGCCGACAGTCATCTCGCTGGGTCGCCATGATCGCGCTTTACACGGGCGCACGTTCCAATGAAATCGCGCAATTGGAATTGGCCGATTTCAAGATTGTGGATGGGGTCAAGTGCATCCATATTACGACCGAAGGCGCGGATAAGAGTCTCAAAACGGAGGCCAGTGAAAGGACGATCCCAATCCACCCGGACTTGCTCGCGCTGGGGCTGTGGAAGTTGGTCGAAAGGTTGCAAGATGATGGTGAGAGCAAGTTGTTTCCCAATCTGACTTTCGACGCCAAGAACGGCCCGGCCAATGGTCCTCAAAAGGCGTTCAGTCATCTGCTGAGCGATACGCTGAAAATCGCCGCTCGTGGCGATGGGCGTATTGGACTGCACAGTTTCCGCAAGACGGTCATTCAGCGGATGCAAGATGGCTTGGTGGGCAAGGAGTTTCGTGTCGCCTACGTCGGACACGAAGGAGGTCGTGACCTTGATGACGATCATTCGGCGGTCTATGGTAAGAAGGTGTCTCCGACCGTCTTGGCTGCGCAGTGTTTTCCAGCACTGGACTGGGCAAATTTGGGTGTGGTGAAAGTGGCGGCGCTGACGCCTCTGTTTGCTCCTGCCTAAAGCGCGGATGCGTGCGGGGCTCTGTCCCCGCCTGTTTTTATAATTCCATACCAGCCCGACAATCCCATTTGAGGGCGCGCGCACCGGCTTCATTTCATTACGCCCCTCCGGGCTTGTATTTTATTTATTGGCTTTCCATGGCACAGTAAAGCTTTACCACTAGAAAAACCTAGCTTTTCTAAAGTATTAGGTCGTTAGACTTAGGGGTGGATTTATCCACAATGTTGCTTTTAGCTTTGGCTTGAGGGTGTTCACAGATGTTATTCGTTTTCCCACAGGGAAAACTCCCCCAAGGGCAACGAACTTGTCTGTGAACACTCGGAATGTGATTTCAAACCCACCCTGCCGTAGCCCACAAGCAACACGCGGTTTATCGGTGTTGCCAGCCCTGTGCGCGGAATAAACTCCGCCTTGAACCTGGTCAGGGCCAGTGCGTCGGGGGGAAATCGTCCAGCCCTTCGTACCTAGTTATGCAGTGCGCCGTGTTCAATAATCCCCGCCTTGCGCGACAGTCCCGAATATTTGCGGCGTGGTTACTTGCCCCGTTTCTTCAATATCCGATGGCCTATCGGTTGAGCAGAGAAGTGGGCGAGAAAGGGGCTTGATTTTTTTGCGTTCGTTGCTACCTTGAAGGGGTAGGAGCAACTGCTTGGGTAGCGCAAAGTCTCTTTTTGCCTTACTCGCCACATGGTCTGTCAACCGTGTGGCCATGTATTCAACATAATAAACCTCGCTTGATTGTCAAGCGGGGTTTATTGTTTAATTGTCAATCAATCGCTATTGACATATTTCGCAGTGATGCTAGTTTGACCTTGTCGGCTCAATTTGCCCCACACGTGGGGCTTGAAATAGAAGAGTCAATGGCCGATAAAGTATTAAACTCAATTTCTTGATGATTGATGCGTATGAAGAAGGGGCCGGAAACGGCCCCTTTTTCAATGGGCGATTTCCCGTGTTTGAAGGGCGCACGATGAAACCGTTGCGGCGCTTGGCTATCAGCCATTTTTTCGTCTCAGATCGTCACACGCACGTGTACACGCCGAAATCCTTGCGGGGCAATGGTCTTGGGGTGATTTTTCAGAAAAACTGACACACGGCGTTACAACACCCTAGGTGCGACATGTGCATACGTTCAGGACAGTCACTAACACACACCCAACATCTATCGGCCCCTGCGGCTTTTTTATCTGACCCCGCGCGCCGACACGCTTCCGGTCGCAACGCCCACACGCCCCATCGCTGCGCTTTCCTTTGCACACGGCACCAAGCGTCCGCACCTCTGGCGACGCTCGTGATTAGTCAGCGCTAGCGAGCCGTTTGATGCTTCACCAGCGCGCAGGAGTTTGGTGGCCTGCACCCATTGCGCGCTTTCGTTTTTCTGTTTCAATTAAAATATGAAACAGAAATCACCCTCAGCCCTACATGCTTCAAACCATTTTCGGACGGTTATACCGTCCGAGAATGGGGGGAGTGTGGACGGGGTGGAGCGAGAGCGTAACCCCATAAGGCCACACGGGGGCACAGCCCCCTCGCTCGTTTCAGAATATGAAACGGGCGAACGTGCGCACGATGTTCGACCACTACCCCTGTGTAGTGGTTGGACGAGTAAGCACAAAGAAAAATTGGAACGCGATGAACAGTGGCACCGCAGGCAGGCCATTGCCACAGGTAAGCCGTGGACATTGGAAGCCGACAAGTACACGCGGAAGGTGCTGGCCGAGTGTCCGGAGCGCGCGCTAACGCTGGAAACGTCAACGGAGTACCGCCGCGTGTACACGAGATTGGTACGCGAGGGAGTTACGGCATGGGAGAAGGCGAACAGTGCGCAGCATTGGAACAAGTTGCGCACGGCGTGCCGCTGGGCAATGGCCGAGGATGTGCGGGCATGGCGCGCACTGTCCGAACAGGCGCGCAAATCCGGCGACCTGGCTCATGCCCAACAATGCACCGCAGAAGCATGGAAATTGGCGGTTGCACTTGATGCCCAATTCTTGGCGGCCGGTCGAGAAGCCTGGGCGGCGAAGGCCCTCAAAATAGAAACGGAGGGCCGCAAGCCGGTGGACAAGTCCAAGCGCCTCAGCGGTGCGCCGAAGGCCGACACCGCTGCTTGTGCGCTGCTGGACAGCAGGCACCGTGGAACGAGGCTCCTAGAGCGGCACAGCGAGCGTCTGGCGCTGTTGGCGCTGACTGGATGCCGCCCGGCAGAGTTGATGGCCGGGGTTAGTGTGAAATTGTTGAGGGACAAGCATGGAGAGCCCAGCGGCATCGGCGTAGAAATAATTGGAGCGAAGGTAGACGCACTACGGGGCCATGAAAAGCGCCGCTTGGCCTTCCCCCTGTCGGGCGGCGGCAAGGCTGTCCAAGGGCTTGCGCTGTTGTGCGCCGAGCGTGGCGGGCACTACACGCTTGCCACGACGCCCGCCGACTACAGGAGCCTAAACCGTGCGTTGCAGGTGCAAGGCATGAGTTGCTACACCTTCCGCCATGCTGTCGGGAGCGATCTGAAAGGAGACATTTCGGACGGAAAGACGACGCCGGAGACGGCTGCGAAAATTATGGGTCACCGTTCTACAGCATCCCTCATGTCCTACGGTACAAAACGGCGCGGCCGGGGTGGTCAGCGGCCGCGCGCGAGTGTGTCCGGCCCCGTAAAGGACGTGGCGGTAACGAAGGCCGCACGAACAAAGATCAGAGCGCATGCGAAGGCAACGAAAGCAAAAGCAAAAGCAATTTTGGTGGGGGCTTCGCCCGCCCAGGTGCGCGCGCAGACGCGTGCGCCGCAAACGCCGCTTGCCGCCGGTCTTCGGCCACGCTACAACTAGAGGCTCAACGACCAACAGGGGGCAAATATGGAAGTCGATGCACCGTGGACTTGCGATCAGTGTGGCAATCCGATCCTCAGCGTTGACGATGGCTGGGTAGAGTGGCTCAACGGACGAAACGGACCCGATGACATTCAGCGGAGTGCCCACCATCTCCGCCTTGTGCACCACCGACACGCATCGCCAAATGCGGACCGAAAAAGCGCGTGCTACCACGACGAGGACCAGTGGTTTGCCGCCAAGAGGTACACGGTTGCCGACCTGCCGCTTTCCAGTTTTGTGGGTCCCGATGGCCTGATTACGCTCCTGTCGTTCCTATCGGATAAGCGTTTCTCGGAAGAGAGCGAGGTTCTGGAACTGATCAAGCGCCTGCATGTGCCAAACTATGAGGCCGCACGCCATCATTTTGATGCCGCGATTGCTAACGGAGTGTTTGAACCGCGCTCTGCGCCTTCCTACTACGACCAGAGAGAGATGCGCGCGGTCTTAGATTGGGTAAAGGAACAGGAAGAGCAAGCCTAAGGCGAACCGTTTGACGGCTGGCTAGTACGCCAGCCGTCGGCCTAACAGGGGCGGACTCAAACTAAATTTGATCACCCCTTGGGCTCAAATTCATCTGTACCAGGGACGCGCCCAAAAGAACGCCCCGGATTATTCTTCGCCCAGTCACTGGCCTCCCGAAACGTCTTGAACGTTTTTTTTCTGGGCGTTGAACTGCTGCGCGTGGATCGCTGCTCACGGAAGTGATCTCGATTGAATCCACCGATAATAGAGTCGAGATTGGCCCCTGCCCCGAAGGTACGCTCAAAGTCGCCCATTACGCTCTCCGAATTCGTTTTAGTTGGACCTGCAACTAACGTAAATCCCATTCACAAGGCAGCGCGTTTGATATCCGCCGGGTGGAGTTATGGGGGTCACTTGAGGCGCAGTGTACTGCTGACTCTGCTGTAGCAACTGTTGAGTGCTGTTCTGAAGGGCTTGATTGGAACGTTGGAGTTCTTGGCTATACAACTGTGCTTGAGCCTGCTGGTACTGCATTTGCATGTGGTACATCTGCAATTGTTCAGCGGTCAAGGCGTCGCGGTAGCCTGTGTCATTGCCCTTCTTGTCGATGCACATGACTCGGGTGGGCGAGAGGGCCCGAACCTGCTTGCAGGTCGCGTCCCCAGCCATGTAATAGTTGCCGTTGAAGAAATTCGGCGCGGCACTTGTCGCACATCCTGCCAGAAGAACGCAGGCGAGCCCTGTAATTTTCTTCATTGATCCCCCTGTGGGCGCGCCTACCTTGGCGCGATGCAATTGTACAGGCCGAATGCGCGGATCTTGCGTTGTGGCGTCGGAACGGCGGTGATATCGTGGGCACTTCCTTGGACACCTTGCGTGGGTGCCTCGGGCGCTAAGTCTTGCGCTGCAAGGGTTTTGGGAGTGATGTGGCTTAGACTCCCCCCCTCTCCGCCAGATTAAAGAAAAAGGGCTGCCGAAAGGCAGCCCTTTTTCTTTAATCTGGCGCGGGACGCGCCGCGCTCTGCGCGTTGCCCCACACGTTGCTGCGCAACCTGTGGGCCCCTCCCTTTGCCTGCCTCTCCCCGCCCCTGTCGGGGCAGATGCATCAGTAGATCCACGCCATGCGTGGATGCTGTTCCTGCTGGCAGGCTCATCCACGCATGGCGTGGATCTACCCATTCCATCGCGAGCTGCGGGTTAAACTGCCTGCATCACCTGTTGGAGCTTTCCCCATGACCGCTGAAATCCTCGTTCCCGTTTCTTTCGGCGAGCTGCTGGACAAGATCTCGATCCTGCAGATCAAGTCCGAGCGCATCAGTGACGAGGGCAAGCTGGCCAATGTGCGCAAAGAACTGTCGGCGTTGGAGCAGACCTGGATGGCACACCCGGCGGCGGTGAAGGACATCGCCAAGCTGCGTGCCGAGCTGAAGGCGGTCAACGAGCAGCTGTGGGACATCGAGGACGACATCCGCCTGAAAGAGAAGGCGCAGGCGTTCGACCAGGGTTTCATCGACCTGGCGCGCAGCGTCTATCTGCGCAATGACGAACGCGCGCGCATCAAGAAGGCGATCAACCTGGCGCTGGGTTCGGCGTACGTGGAAGAGAAGTCTTACCAGGATTACGCGCAGCGCGCGTAATCCGGGGCAGCCTGCCGCTCACCCCAGGTGGTCGGCGACGTAGCGTTCGAACGCAGCGATACCGTCTTCCACGGTGATCAGTTCCATCACATCGTCGAACTCGATCTTGGTGCCCCACTTCAGATCGGTGGCCTGCTTGGCCAGGTACTTGCGCGCGGCATCGTCGTAGCGGTCCACGCAGTAGCGGCGGTCGGAATAGGGACCGCTGCGGTTCGGGTTGCTGGCCGCGTGCAGGCCCAGTACCTTGGCGCCCATCGCGTTGGCGATGTGCATCGGGCCCGAGTCCGGGGTCATCACCAGATTGGCGCGGGCCAGCAGCGCCGGCAGCTGCTTCAAGGTGTCCTTGCCGACCAGGTCAAGCGCCGGTGTGTGCAGCTGCGCCTGGATGGCATCGGCCATGCTGCGCTCCAGTTCGCTGCGGCCTCCGCACAGCACCACCTGCCAACCGCGCTGTGCGGCGTGGTTGGCCACGGCGGCGTAGCGGTCTGCATACCAGTTGCGGCGCACGTGGCTGGAACAGGGCGAGATCATCAACACCGGGCGGCCATCGTCCTGCCATTGCGCGGCGGCCCACTCATATGCGGACTGCGGCACCGCCAGGTCCCAGCTGACCTCGGTCTGGCGCAGGCCAAGGGGTTCACAGAAACTGCCGATGGCATCCAGCACATGGATGCCGGGGCGGTCGGGGATGCGTTCGTTGATGAAGAGACCATGCAGGTCCTTCGAGCGGCTGCGGTCATAGCCGATGCGACGCTCTGCGGGAATGAAGGCCGACAGCAGGTTGGCGCGGAACGCCACCTGCATCTGCAACAGCGCTTCGAAGCGCCCCGGCGGCAGCTGCCTGCGCAGTTCCTTGACCCCGGCCATGCCGCTCTTCTTGTCGTAGGCATGGAAGGTGACACCGGGCAGGCCGTCGAGCAGCTTGTGGCCGGCCTTGTCGATGATCCAGTGGATCGGCGTATCCGGGCGCGCAGCCTGCAGGGTGCGCACCAGGGGCACCACGTGGGTGACATCGCCAAGTGCGGACAGGCGCAGGAGGCACAAGGAGGAGGACGCTGATGCCATGTGTTGTTAGACTCAATGAAATGGTCGCATTCGACGCCAATGAAGCGCTGACGCCATGCCGCGAGGGTCGCGGCATCGGGGCCATTCTGTTCGACCGCGAGCGGCTGCGGCAAGCCGAGATCGGCCTGTTCTCGCCCCAGCACTGGGGCAGCAGGGCTCGGCCGGTGGGCGAGGGCGGTCGTGGCAGCGCCTGGTTCGTCGATGCGCCGTTCGGCGCCAGCGTGCTGCGCCACTACCTGCGCGGTGGCCTGGCGGCGAAGATCAGCCATGACCAGTACCTCTGGCGCGGCGCGGACCGGACGCGCAGCTTCGCCGAATTCCGGCTGATGCGCGCGCTGCGCGAGAAAAAGCTGCCGGTGCCCCGGCCACTGGCGGCGTTCTACATGCGCGAGGGCCTGCGCTACCGGGCTGCGATTCTGATGGAGCGGATCGAGGGTGTCCGTTCGCTGGCCGACCGTGCGCTGGTCGCGGGCCGGGGCGCACCGTGGGAGGAGACCGGGCGGCTGATCGCCCGCTTCCATCGTGCCGGCCTGGACCATGCCGACCTCAATGCGCACAACATCCTGTTCGACGGCAACGGCCACGGCTGGTTGATCGACTTCGACCGCGGGGTGATCCGCATCCCGGCGACCGCCTGGCGCGAACGCAATCTCAAGCGCCTGCTGCGCTCGCTGATCAAGCTGCGCGGCGAGCGCAGCATGGAAGACGTGCAGAAGGATTACGCGCGGCTGCGCCGCGCCTATGACATGGCCTGGAACCGGGGCACCTGATGGACTGGTCGTTGCGTTTCCTCGGCGTCGGCAATGCGTCGGCGGTCGAGCTGGGGTCGCCGATGTCGGTGATCGAAAGGGACGGTCGGCCGTGGCTGACCATCGACTGTGGCGGCGAAGGCCTGACCGCGTTCAAGGCGCACTACGGGCACATGCCGCAGGCGCTGTTCGTCACCCATGTGCACCTGGACCACGTAGCGGGCTTCGAGCGGCTGTTCGTCGATACCTTCTTCAACGCGCACCGGTGCGGCAAGGTGCGCCTGTACGTGCCCGCCACGGTGGTGCCGCTGCTGCACAAGCGCATCGGTGATTATCCGAATGTGCTGGCCGAGGGCGGTGCCAACTTCTGGGATGCGTTCCAGCTGGTCGTGGTGGGCGAGGCGTTCTGGCACGAGGGCGTGCGCCTGGAAGTGTTCCCGGTGCGCCACCACTGGCCGGAGACGGCCTATGGCCTGCGCCTGCAGGGCGCGCTGACCTGGAGCGGCGATACCCGGCCGATTCCGGAGATGCTGGCCCGCTTCGCCAACGACAATGAACTGATCGCGCACGACTGCGGCCTGCACGGCAACCCGTCGCATACTGGCGTGGACGACCTGGAGCGCGAGTACAGCGCCGAACTGCAGGCGCGGATGATGCTCTACCACTATGCGAGCGCGGCCGACGGCCAGGCGCTGGCCGCGCGGGGGCACCGTGTGGCGCAGCCGGGGCAGTGCGTGCCGCTGGCCAACCCCACTGCAGCGCACGTGCTGGTGCAGGATCCGCCGTGAGCGGTGCTGGCCAGCCCGCCGACGCGGCGCTGGCTGCCGAGCTGGAGGCGCTGGAACGCGCGCTGCATGCGCCGCAGGTGCGGGCCGATCGCGAGCAACTGGCGGCACTTCTGGACGAGGATTTCAGCGAGATCGGCAGTTCCGGGCGATGCTACGGCCGTGATGCGGCGTTGCAGGAGATCCCGCTGGAGCGCGCTCAGGTGCTGATCGAATCGGAACAGTACGCGGTGTGGCTGTTGGCCGAGGATCTGGCCCAGGTGCGCTACCGCAGCCGCTATCACGTTGATGGCCAGGCCCAGGGCTGGGTGTTGCGCAGTTCGCTGTGGCGACGGCATGCGCAGGAATGGAGGGTGGTGTTTCACCAGGGCACGCCTGAGGCGCGGTAGCGCCGGGCCATGCCCGGCGAAAAGCGCCAACCAAGATTGGCAGCTACCAGAAGTGGGGCCACGCCCGAAAAGGCGATGGCCCCGCCGGCTGACCTCGGCGCCCGCGTCGATCGATACCGTTGCTGCCTTCCGGCCCTGGCGGGATTTTCGACCTAGCGTCGCGAGGGGCCGACGGGGCCACCATAGAGACGTTGGCCGCCCAGTGGGCGGCCGGTTCACGGATCAGGGGAAGCAGCGCGCGATGCGCCGGAGACCACAGCCGGACTGCACATCGGCTGGCCGATGGCAGACGGCAACTATAGCGCAGGCAGGTACATCGACGCCAGCTTCGTGCACTGAATCGGCTGTAACCCGCGTCTGCCGGCAACGCCCCGCGCCGACCGGCGTTGCTAGAATACCGGCCAGGAGGAACGACCTCCCCCGCATCGGGAATCAATGACCAGGACGGCCTGGCCCTACCAAGAGGAGGGCTGTCATGGCCTGGATCTATCTGTTGTTCGCCGGCCTGCTGGAAATCGTCTGGGCCGTGTCCATGAAGCAGTCCGAAGGCTTCACCAAGCTCACCCCTACCGTGGTCACCATCATCGGCATGATCGCCAGCTTCTGGCTGCTGGCGGTGGCCATGCGCAGCCTGCCGCTGGGCACCGCCTACACGATCTGGACCGGCATCGGCGCGGTCGGTGCGTTCGTGGTCGGCATCGTCTTCCTCGGTGAGCAGGTCAGCCCGATGCGGATCGGTGCGGCGGTGCTGATCGTTTCCGGCCTGGTGCTGATGAAACTCTCGAGCAGCTGAATGCATTTAGTTGGGCGGAGAAAGGAATCTCCGCCTGCTGCAGGTATATGCATTTTCGGCAAAACCATTTTGTCCGCCCGTTTTATTTGACGTGCGTCATGAAAATAACGAGCGTGATTCACATGCCGCTGGCGCCATCGGCCGCACAGTGCCGCCATTCGTCATGCGAAATCGGGGAGTTTTCGCCTTGACGGACACGTTGACCTGCCTTTTCCAGGTGCGGTCGCGTGAAGATGTGAAGATTTTCAGAAGTTAATGAAGCCAGGCCTTGTTCCCGTGTCGGGAGCCGGGGTGGGCCGCATTGTCTTCAAAAAACCTGCCTGCAGTGCCATCCGGTCTTTTCATGGAGATTTACCGATGAACCGCATTTACCGTCTGGTTTTCAATCGTGCCCTCGGCGTAATGCAGGTTGCTTCGGAGGTCGCCCAGAATCCCGGGGGAAGCGCGATCTGCGCAGGGCGGGTGCCGCGATTGAGGGCGCACCAGTTGGCGGTGGCATTGGCGGCCACGCTGGCCAGTGGTTCGGCGTTCGCGGCGTGCACTACCGCAGGCACCACGGTGACCTGCGCGACTGGCTCTAATACCAATTCGCTGGCCAACAGCATCAATGGCGTGACGCTGGATATCCAGACCGGCGCTGTGCTCAGCGTGCCGCCGATCGTTGGCGGAAGTGCCGTGAATTTGAGCGGTAACGGCATCACCGTGAACAACCAGGGCACGATCGATCCCACCCTCAACGGTGGCCTGAGCCTGGCGGCGTCGGGCATGGTGCTGGGTAACAACACCGTCGGTGGAAACACCATCAACGTCAACAACCAGGCGGGCGGGGCGATCAAAGGCCTGGTCAATATCGGCTCCATTCTCGGTTTCGGTGGACAGGCGCTGGTGATGCAGAACGCTTCCGGCGGTGTCAGCAACATCATCAACGCCGGCAATGTGGACATGTCGATCCTTGGCGCAGGCCTGTTGACCACGGCCGATGCGGCATCGATCGTCAGCTACGGTGGTGCGCAGACCAATCTCAACAACACCGGCACCATTACCGGCCGCATAGGGTTCCAAGGCTCGGCCACGGCGGGGGCCGGCAATACCTTCCTCAATGCGGGAACCATCAACGGCAGCGTGAACCTGGGTAGTTCGGTCACCGGCAACACCTTCACCGCCGTGTCTGGTTCCAGCGTCAATACCGCCGGTATCGGCGTCGCTGGACAGGTCGGCGTGCTTGCGGTGAATCTGGCCGCGGCCGGCATCGTCGACGGTGGTTCGGCGTCCAACAACAGGCTGGTGCTGCAGAACAGCCCAACCGGCCCGGGCAGCGGTACCGGTGGGGCGGTGACCACGCTGGGCTGGAACCAGTACATCAACTTCCAGAGGCTCACCGTCAACAGCGGTACCTGGAACCTGCAGGGTGCGTGGGCTGGTGCAGGTACGACCACACTCAATGATGGTCTGATCAATTTCAACAATGCCGGTTCCTTCGGCACAGGGCTGTTCACCGCCAGCGGCGGTGCCATCGCGTCCTCCACGGCCGGTCTGAACCTGGCCAACGCTTTCAGCCTCGGTGGCAATCTGTCTCTGTCCGGAACCAATGCATTCGGTCTGGGCGGAGTGCTTTCAGGCGCTGGTGGGCTGACGGTCAACAACACCGGCATCGTCACCCTGGGCGGTGCGAACCTGTTCAGCGGTGGCGTCAACCTCAATGCTGGCGGCCTGGTGCTCGGCAATGCCGGTGCGCTCGGCAGCGGCAATCTGACCGTCGGTGGCAACGCTTCGCTGGATACCTCGGCCAACTTCAATCTGGGCAACAACCTCGTCATCAACGGTGGCGGCACGCTCAACCTGCTGGGCAGCAACGCGCTGGGCCTGAATGGTTCGATCTCCGGCGCTGGCGACCTGGTCAAGGCGGGTCCGGGTACCCTCACCTTGAATGGTGCCAACCTGCTTACGGGCTCCTTCGCGGTCACCGGTGGTGCGCTGGCATTGGGCGCCGGTGGGAGTCTGTCGCCGACAAGTGCGATCTCGCTGAGCGCAGGTACCAACCTCGATCTCTCGGTTGCGGCCAGCCAGACCATCGGCTCACTCGCCGGATCCGGTGCGCTCAACCTTGGCGCGCGCAGCCTCACGTTGGGTGGCTTGAACACCAGCACCAGCTTCTCCGGCGTCATCGGCGGTGTCGGCGGCGCGCTGGTCAAGGTCGGTACGGGTACCCAGACCCTGTCGGGCGCCAATACCTTCACAGGTGGCGTCACGCTCAACGGCGGTGGCCTGCTGCTGGGCAATGCAGGCGCGCTGGGTACTGGAACACTTAGTGTTGGCGGCAACGTGTCTCTCGATGGCACCGGGGCGCTCGCTCTCGCCAACGCGGTCAATCTGGGCGCGGGCAGCATCCTCAATCTGTCCGGGAACCAGGCATTGACCTTCAACGGCGTGATCGGTGGCTCCGGCAGCCTGGTCAAGAACGGCGCGGCCACCTTGACCCTCAACAACGCCAACACGTTTGGTGGAGGGCTGTCGCTCACGGCTGGAGGACTGGTGCTCGGCAACGGCGGTGCGCTGGGAACTGGCGCATTGAATGTCGGTGGCGCGGTGACGCTTGATGCCAGCTCGGCACTGACCGTGGGCAACGGCATCAACCTGGGGGTGGGTGGTTCGCTCAACGTGCTGGGCTCCAACGCGCTGACGCTGGGCGGCGTGATCGGTGGTACCGGCAGCCTGGTCAAGAACGGCGCCTTCACGCTCACGCTGGGTGGGGCCAACGCATTCACCGGCGGTCTGAACGTGAACGCAGGAAAGGTGGCACTGGCCAGTGGTGGCAGTCTGGCGGCCACCGGGGCGGTGAGCCTGGCGGGGGCCGGCGCCGAACTGGACATCTCGCTCGGCGGCAACCAGACCATCGGTGCGCTGTCCGGTGCGGCAGGCAGCATCCTCTCGCTGGGCGGCAGCACGCTCACCTTCGGTGATGCCACCAACCAGACATTCGGCGGCGTGATCGGCGGTACCGGTGGCCTGGTCAAGCAGGGAACGGGCACGCAGACGCTCAGCGGCGCCAATACCTTCAGTGGTGGCCTGAACCTGGCGGCCGGTGGCCTGTTGCTGGGCAACGGCAGTGCACTCGGTACCGGCGCATTGACGGTCAGCGGCAATGGCTTGCTCGACGCAACCGCAGCACTGAATCTGGGCAATGCCATCAACCTTGGCGCGGTGCTGACCCTGCCGGGCAGCCAGAACCTCACCCTGGGCGGCAACATCACCGGCACCGGCAGCCTGACCAAGAACGGTGCCTCGCTGCTGACCTTGAACGGCACCAATGCCTTCAGCGGCGGCCTGAACCTCAATGCCGGCAGCCTGCTGCTGGGCAACAGCGGTGCACTCGGGACGGGCGCATTGAGCGTGGGTGGCAATGCATCGCTCGATGGCAGCACGGCGTTGAACCTGGTCAACAATGTCACTCTGGGTAGTGGGGCTGCGCTGTCGCTGCCGGGTTCGCAGGCGATCACGCTTGGCGGGGTGGTTTCCGGAGCCGGTGGCCTGGTCAAGAACGGCGCCAGCACGCTCACGCTCAACGGCGCCAACAACTTCGCCGGTGGGCTGACGCTCAACGGCGGTGGCCTGATGCTGGGCAACGCTGGCGCACTGGGAACCGGGCTGCTTGCCGTGGGCGCGAACGCGACCCTGGGCAGTACGGTGGCATTGAACCTGGGCAATGCCATCGATCTCGATGCCGGTGCGCAGCTGAGCCTGACCAGCAATGAGAATGTTGCTCTGGGCGGACTGATCACCGGCACCGGTGGCCTGATCAAGACCGGCACTGGTGTGCTGTCGTTGAACAACAGCAACACCTTCAGTGGTGGTCTGGCGCTGAATGCGGGCGGTCTGTCGGTCGGCGCCAACGGTGCGTTGGGTACCGGTGCACTGAACATCGGCGGCAATGTTTCTCTGGATGCGAGCGCCCCGGTTTCGCTGGTCAATGCAGTGAACCTGGGCGCCAATACGCTGACCCTGCCGGGCAGCAGCAATCTCACTCTGAGCGGTGTGGTGAGTGGTGCCGGTGGCCTGATCAAGGACGGCGCCTCGACGCTGACCTTGTCCGGTGCCAATACCTTCCTCGGTGGCGCCACGGTCAACGCAGGTACGCTGGCACTCGGCGCGGGTGGCAGTCTTGCCGCCATCGGTGCGGTGGACCTCGCCGGTGCCGGCGCGACGCTGGACATCTCCGCAGCGGGTGCCGGGCAGACCATTGGCGCGTTGAACGGCGTGGCAGGCAGCCATGTGGCATTGGGCACGCAGACCCTTACTTTCGGTGGCGCCAGCAATGGCAGCTTTGCCGGTGTCATCGATGGCAGCGGTGGGCTGATCAAGGTCGGTGCTGGCGTGCAGACGCTGTCCGGTGCCAATACCTTCAGTGGCGATGTCGCGCTTGATGCCGGTGGCCTGATCCTCGGGAATTCGGGGGCGCTGGGCACGGGCACGCTGGGCATCGGCGGCAACGTCAGCCTGGACGGAACGACGGCACTGAACCTGGCCAACGCCGTGAACTTCGGTGGGGGTACGCAGCTGACGCTGGGCGGCAGCAGCGATCTCACCCTTGCAGGCGTGGTGGCCGGCAGCGGCAGCCTGATCAAGAACGGTGCAGGCCTGCTGACGCTCAACAACACCAATACCTTCGGTGGCGGCCTGACCTTGAACGGTGGTGGCCTGGTGGTCGGCGCGAACGGCGCACTCGGCTCCGGCACGCTGGCGGTGAATGCCAGCACCACGCTGGATGCGGGTGCTGCAGCGACGCTCGGCAATGCGGTCACGCTGGGCTCGGGTGTCGCACTGACATTGCCGGGCAGCAATGCGCTGACGCTGTCGGGTGTGATCGATGGCAACGGCAGCCTGATCAAGAACGGTGCCACCACGCTGACGCTGTCTGGTGCCAACACCTATACCGGCGGTACCACCATCAACGCCGGTACGCTGGCACTGGGAACAGGTGGCAGCCTTGCCGCGGCGGGTGATGTCACGCTGGGCGCAGGCGCTGGCTTCGATATCTCCGGTGCCGGCAGCAGCCAGACCATCGGCGCGCTCAACGGTGCGGGCGGAAGCACACTGGCCCTGGGCGGAAACTCGCTGACCTTCGGCACAGCGACGAACGCTGCGTTCGATGGCGTGATCAGTGGCGGCGGCGGCCTGGTGAAAGTGGGTGCAGGCGTGCAGACGTTGTCCGGTGCCAACACGTTTGGCGGCGGCGTGACGCTCAACGCAGGCGGGCTGGTGCTCGGCAATGACGCGGCGCTGGGCTCTGGCGCGCTCACCGTCGGCGGGGCCGCCACGCTGGACACCACCGGCCTGGCAGCACTGACCAACAACATCGCGCTCAACGCAGGCCTGACCGTACTGGGCACCAATGCGCTGACGCTCAACGGGATGATTTCCGGTACCGGCAGCCTGACCAAGGATGGTGGCGCAACGCTGACCTTGAACGGTATCAACTCCTATACCGGTGGTACCAACATCAACGCCGGCACACTGGCGCTGGGTGCCGGTGCAAGCCTGGCGGCGAGCGGTACCGTGAACCTCGCCACCGGCGCGACGCTGGATCTGTCGGCCGGCAGTGGCACGCAGGTGTTCGGCACCCTGGTCGGCAACGGTACGGTCAACCTGGGCGCCAATTCGATCGAAGTCGGCGGGGCGACCAATGGCACCTTCAGTGGCTCTATCGCAGGTACGGGTGGCCTGACCAAGGTCGGTGCGGGCATCGAGACGCTGACCGGTGCCAACACCTACACCGGCGGCACCTTCATCAATGCCGGCACACTGGCGATCGGTCCGGGCGGCAGCCTGGCGGCCACCGGTGCAGTGACACTTACCGCAGCGGGAACCGGCTTCGACATCTCGACGTCCGGTGCCAGCCAGACCATTGGTTCGTTGGCCGGCGTGACCGGCTCCACGGTCACTCTGGGCGCGCAGTCGCTGATCCTCGGCGGCAACGGCAACAGCGTGTTCGACGGCGCGATTTCCGGCACCGGTGGCCTGGTCAAGAACGGCACCGGCATCCTCACGCTGGGTGGCGCCAACCTGTTCAGCGGCGGCCTGGCGCTCAACGGCGGTGGCCTGGTGGTCGGCAACAGCGCTGCGCTCGGCAGCGGTGCGCTGACGGTGGGGGCCAGCGCTACGCTGGATGCTTCGACCGCGGCCAACCTGGCCAACAACATCACGCTGGCATCAGGTGCCAACCTCAACCTGCTGGGCAGCAATGCACTGACCCTGGGCGGCATGGTTTCCGGTACCGGTGGGCTGATCAAGAACGGTGCGGCCACCGTGACCCTGACCGGTGCGAATACCTACACCGGAGGCACCACCATCAACAGCGGCACGCTGGCGATCGGCGCCGGCGGCAGCCTGGCGTCGACCGGCGCGGTGAACCTGGCCGGTACCGGTACCCTGGACATCTCGGCCGGCAACCAGAGCATCGGTTCGCTTGCCGGTGTGGCCGGCAGCACCGTGGCGCTGGGGGGCAGTGCGCTGACCCTGGGCGGCACGGTAGACAGCACGTTCAACGGTGCGATCACCGGCAATGGTGGCCTCGTCAAGAACGGCGCAGGCGTGCAGACCCTCAACGGCGCCAGCACCTTCAGTGGCGGTGTAACGCTCAATGCCGGTGGCCTGGTGGTCGGCAACAATGCTGCGCTGGGCACCGGGGCGGTAACGGTGGGTGGCAACGGTACGCTCGATTCGAACACTGCGGTGACGTTGGCCAACAACTTCGTCCTCAACGCCGGGCTGACCGTGCTCGGCAGCAACAACCTCACCCTCAACGGCAGCCTGAGTGGCACCGGCTCGCTGACCAAGGAGGGCGCGGCAACGCTGACCTTGAACGGTGCCAATACCTATACCGGTGGCACCTTCATCAATGCCGGTACGTTGGCATTGGGCGCCGGCGCGAGCTTGAATGCCAGTGGCATCGTCAACCTGGCCAGTGGTGCGACCTTCGATCTGTCGGCGGGCAGCGGCACGCAGCAGTTCGGTACCCTGATCGGCAACGGCACGGTGAACCTGGGCGGCAACACCTTGACCATTGGTGGTCCCGTCAATGGCACGTTCAGTGGTTCGGTGGGGGGTACCGGTGGGCTGATCAAGGAAGGCACTGGCACCCAGACCCTGACCGGTGCCAATACCTTCACTGGTGGCACCACCATCAATGCGGGCACGCTGGCGATTGGCGCCGGAGGAAGCCTGGCAGCGAATGGCGCGGTGACACTGGCCAACGCCGGAACAGCGTTCGATATTTCTGCCGGTGGCGCGCAGAGCATCGGATCACTGGCGGGTGTTACCGGCAGTACGGTTGCGCTCGGCGGCAGCACGCTGACCCTCAATGGCGTAGGAAACACGACCTTCGCTGGTGACATTACCGGTACCGGTGGCCTGGTGAAGAATGGTGCGGGCATCCAGGGCCTGACCGGCAGCAATACCTTCAGCGGTGGCGTGGCACTCAACGCCGGTGGCCTTGCCTTGGGTAACAACAATGCACTGGGAACCGGCACGCTGACCGTGGGCGGCAATGCCAGCCTGGACGGCACCAGCGCGCTGACCCTGGCCAATACCGTGCAGCTGGCCAGCGGCACGCTGACCCTTGCCGGCAGCAACGCGCTGACCTTGAACGGCCCGATCAGCGGCGCTGGCGGCCTGCTCAAGGATGGCGCAGCAACGGTCACCCTCGGCGGTGCCAGCACCTACACCGGTAACACCACCATCAACAGCGGCACGCTGGCGGTGGCGGCCGGTGGCACCCTGTCGGGTGCGAGCACGGTCAATCTGACCGGTGCCGGTACGCTGGACATCAGTGCCGGTGGCAACCAGAGCATCGGAGGCCTGGCCGGCGTAACCGGATCCAGCGTGGTGCTGGGCGGTGCGACCCTGACCACCGGCGGCAACAACGGCAGCACCACCTTCGGTGGTGTGCTCAGTGGCACCGGTGGCCTGGTGCAGAGCGGCACCGGCACGCTGACCCTGAGCGGCGACAACGTCTATACCGGTGGCACCACCATCAACGGTGGCAGCACGCTGCAGCTCGGCAACGGTGGCAGCTCCGGTTCGGTGCTGGGCGACATCACCAACAACGGCAGCCTGGTCTACAACCTGGGCAGCACCGCAACCGTGGGCGGTGTGGTCAGCGGTAGCGGTGGCCTGACCCAGGCCGGCAGCGGCACGCTGGTGCTGACCGGCAACAACACCTATACCGGCGGTACCACCATCAATGCCGGCGGCACGTTGCAGGTGGGCAACGGTGGTGCGACCGGCGCGATCGTCGGCGACATCACCAACAACGGCGCGCTGGTGTCCAACGTGGCGGGCAACACCACGCTGGGCGGCACCATCAGCGGCAGTGGCGGCCTGACCCAGGCCGGTGCCGGCACGCTGACTCTGACCGGCAACAACACCTATACCGGCGGCACCACCATCAATGCCGGTGGCACGCTGCAGGTCGGCAATGGCGGTGCGACCGGTGCGATCACCGGTAATGTCGCCAACAACGGCAGCCTGGTGTTCGACGTGGCGGGCAACACCACGGTCGGCGGCGCGATCAGTGGCAGTGGTGGCCTGACCCAGGCCGGTGCCGGCGTGCTGACGCTGGTCGGCAACAACACCTACACCGGCGGCACCATCATCACTGCCGGTGGCACGCTGCAGGTGGGCAATGGTGGAGCGACCGGTTCGATCGCTGGCGACATCACCAACAATGGTTCGCTGATCTCCAACGTCGCGGGCAACACCCTGCTGGGCGGCACCATCAGTGGTACGGGTGGCCTGACCCAGGCGGGCAGTGGCTCGCTGGTGCTGACCGGCACCAACACCTACACCGGCGGTACCACCATCAATGCCGGCGGCACGCTGCAGCTGGGCAATGGTGGTGCGACCGGCTCGATCGTCGGCGACATCACCAACAACGGCACGCTGGTGTCCAACGTGGCCGGCAACACCACGCTGGGCGGCACCATCAGCGGCAGCGGTGGCCTGACCCAGGCCGGCAGTGGCACGCTGACCGTGACCGGCAACAACACCTACACCGGCCCGACCACCATCACTGCCGGTGGCACCCTGCAGGTGGGCAATGGCGGCGCGACCGGTGCGATTGGCGGCAGCGTCACCAACAACGGCAGCCTGATCTTCAACGTGGGTGGCAACACCACCGTCGGCGGCGCCATCAGCGGCAGCGGTGGCCTGACCCAGGCCGGCAGCGGCACGCTGATCCTGGGCGGCAACAACACCTATACCGGCGGCACCACCATCAACACCGGCGGCACGCTGCAGGTCGGCAACGGCGGCGCGAGCGGATCGATTGCCGGCAACGTCAGCAACAACGGCAGCCTGGTGTTCAACGTCGGTGGCAATACCACCGTTGGCGGCACCATCAGCGGCAGCGGTGGCCTGACCCAGGCCGGCGCTGGCACCATCACCCTGACCGGCAACAACACCTACACCGGCGGCACCACCATCAACGCCGGTGGCACGGTGCAGGTTGGCAATGGCGGCGCCAGTGGCTCGATCACCGGCAACATCACCAACAACGGTGGGCTGATCATCAACACCGGTGGCAGCACCACGCTGGGTGGCACCATCAGCGGAGGTGGCAGCATCGTGCAGGCCGGCCCGGGCGGGCTGAATCTCGGCGGCAACAGTGGTGGTTTCAGCGGCACCGGCCAGGTCACCGGCGGTGGCCTGAATGTCACCGGCAACATCGGCGGCCAGTGGACCATCGGCAGCGGTACCACGCTGTCCGGCACCGGCACCATCGGGGGTACCGGTGGTGGCGTGACGGTATCCAGTGGCGGCGTGCTGTCGCCGGGTAATGGCCCAGGCAATGGCAGCGGTGCGGGCAATGGCACCGGCACGATCACGGTGGGTGGCAACCTGACCTTGTCGCCGGGCAGCACGCTGGGCATCGATCTGGGTGCCACCGGCAGCGACACGGTGCAGGTGGGTGGCAGTGCCAACGTGGGTGGCAGCAGCGTGCAGGTGAATACCATCTCGCCGAGCACCAGCTACCAGCAGGGCCAGCAGTACACCGTGGTCAATGCGGGCGGTGGCGTGAGCGGGCAGTTCGCTTCGGCGAAGACGCCGTCGGCCTTCCTGACCATCACCCCGGTCTACACGGCGAACACGGCCAATCTGCAGATCGATGTGGCGCAGACCGCAGCCTTCACCACGGCGGCGAAGACGCGCAACCAGTACAACACCGCCGCAGCGCTGGACAGCCTGCCGCAGAGTGGTCCGGCGCTGGGCCTGTACAACACGCTGCTGATGTATGACGCGGGTACCGCGCGCGCGGCCTTCGACCAGCTGTCCGGTGAAGTGCATGCGGCCAGCCGTGCGGTGCTGTTGTACGACAATTACCTGGAAGAGGGTATCCGCCAGCGCCTGGGCAGTGAGCTGCCGACCGTGCGCGGTGAGCGTGCCTCGGCCTGGCTGGCCGGCAGCGGCAAGGTGTTCAGGCAGGATGGTGATGGCAACGGCGACGACATCCGCTCCAACCGCAATGCGCTGATGGCCGGCGTGGACTGGCAGCTGGGCGAGCACGTGGTGCTGGGTGCAGCGGCCGGCAACGAACGGCTGGATACGCGCCTGTACGATCGCAGCTCGCGCGCCCGCCTGCGTGGCAACACCTTCGGCCTGTATGCGCAGGGCCAATGGAACAACGGCTTTGCGGTCGGTGGCAGCGTGTCGCGCGGCGACTACCGCACGCGCACCACGCGTGAGGTGCCGCTGCTGGGCCAGACCCTGTACAGCCGCCAGGACTCGGATGTGACCATCGCCCAGGTGGAGGGCAGCTGGACCTGGACCCACGGCAGGACCCAGCTGCAGCCGTACGTGCAGTTCACCAAGCACTGGGTCGACAGTGATCGCGCGGTGGAGCAGGGCGGCACTGTTGCGCTGGAGCTGGAAGGCGGCAAGGACACGCTCAATGTCAGCACCGTGGGTGTGCGCGGCCGCTGGGACGTGGGCAGCGGCGAGCGCTTCCCGGCACAGCTGACGGTCGGCCTCGGCTGGCAGCATGCATCGGGTGACACCGACGTGGCCAGCCGCAACCGCTTCGCGGTCGGTGGCAATTCCTTCGACGTCTATAGCGCGGTGATGGCACGCAATGCGTTGGTCAGTCAGGTCGGCGTGGCGGTTGGGCTCGGCCGCAACAGCCAGCTGTCGATGTTCGTGCAGGGCCAGCACGGCGACGGTCGCCGCGATGTCGGCGGGCAGATCAACCTGCGCGTGGGCTTCTGAGGGGAGCGGGCCAGCGGTAGAACCACGGCGGGCGTGGATGGGACCGGGGCGGGAGCGCTAGAGCTCCCGCTCCATTTCCACAGCGTCGATCCCGGCGCCGTGGCCATCGGGCACCACACGTGTCACCTGGAAGCCCAGGCCGGCGTAGAAGCCCTGGGTGTGCTGGCTGGTGCTGAGCGTGACGCGATTGATCGAGGGATCCGCTTCGGCCTGGCGCAGGCGCGCCAGCGCCAGTTCGCGTCCCAATCCATGCCGGTGCAGCGCGTGCTGCACCATGCCCCAGCAGAAACCGGCACTGCCATCACCGCGTCGCGACAGGCCGCCACAGGCCACGATGCGGTGGTCGCGCTCGATCACCTGGAAGGCGCAGTCCATGGCCTGCTCACGCAGGAAGCGTTCAAAGTCGCTGCGCTCTTCGGGCGCGAAGTAGGTGGGCACGTTGCTGTCGAAAATCGACAGGCAGGCGCTGGCATCTGCGGGTCGGTAGAGGCGGAGGTTCATGGGCCCACGATAGACGATCGTCAGTAGATCCACGCTACACGTGGATTCATGGGCCGGATGCCGTGCGTGTATCCCTCAGGCCGAGATTCCCGCCAGCACCGCATACATCACCACGAAGCTCACCAGAAACAGGTAGACGCCGCCGATGGCAAGGTAGCGCAACACGGTCAGCGCCTTGTTGCCGCCATACACGCGTTGCTGCATCCACAGCAGATAGACCGGGACCGCCAGCCACAGCAGGGCATACAGCCATTGGCTGGCGGCGGCGAAGGCGGGGGATGCGAGCGCGCTGCTGATGCCGGCGATGAGGAAGGTTGCCAGCAGCACCATCATCAACCAGCAGTGGCTGTACAGCGCCACCACCAGATGTTCCAGATACCCCATCTGCCGTGGCACGTAGGCGATGCGCAGAACCAGCGCGAACACCGGCATCAGGAAGAACAGGGCACCGGGCAATGCGGTCAGGATCGCCTGCATGTACAGATCGGTCTTGCCCCCCATGCGCTGGATGTTGGCGTTGCCGTTGTGCAGGCGCTTGTTGAGCCAGTTGTTGGCGAACCGGGGCCAGCCGGCCACCACGATGGGGTTGGTGTCAGCGTCCCACGGTTTGCCGTTGACGGTGTGGTTGAAGAAGGTGCCGGGCTCGGTTGTGGCGACCTCCTTGCTGGTGCCGGTGAGCTCGGCTTTGCGCTGTGCGGCTGCCGCATTCACCGCCGCTCTGGCCATGGCGAAGCCGGCGTTGCCGGTAGCGGGTGAGTTGGCCTGCTGGCGATCGATCGTCGCGAGCTGTTTCGCGCGTGCGGCCTCGACCTGTTCAACGGTGTTGGACTTGGCATACAGCGAATCGCCTCCGCCCATGCGGATGTCGTCGACGTGCACGAACAGTTTGCCGATGAAGAACGTAAACAGGGTGAGGATGACGAACAGCCGCAAAGGCTGCACGTATCCGACCCGGCGGCCCTTGAGGTAGTTCTGCGTGATGCGGCCGGGAACCCAGAGATCGCGCAGCGTGCGGAAGATGCGCCCGTCCAGGTGCCAGAAGGATTCGAACACTTCTTCAATGGCGTGGCCCACGTGCTTGAGCGGGTTGTGCGCCGATTGCCCGCAGCGATGGCAGTAGTGGCCCTGCAGGGCGGTGTCGCAGTTCTCGCAAGCGACGTGAGCGCTCTCGGTCGAACTCATGGGCGATGGGTAGGCGTCGGATGAAGGCGCCTACGATAGCGAATTTTCAGGTTTCGTTCAGTTTTGTTTTGGGGTGCCCAGAGCGTGCGGAAGGCGACCAGAAGCATCCACGCATGGCGTGGATCTACTGATGCAGCTGGAGGAACAAGCCCCTCTGTTGAGGGGCTGCCCCGACAGGGGCGGAGAGAGGGGGATTGTCGTGTGCATCCATGCACCCGATCCCGATGCGCGTTGCGCCTCGGGACCCGCCTGCGGCGGTCCGGTTCTGCTCCTGCAGAACCGTCGAACCCCGGCGTGGCTTCTCACCACCCATCCCATCCGCCAGACAAACGCAAAAGGGCCACCCTGTGGGCGGCCCTTTTGCGTTTGTCTGGCGGAGAGAGGGGGATTCGAACCCCCGAAGCGCGGTTTAGACGCTTACACACTTTCCAGGCGTGCTCCTTCAACCACTCGGACACCTCTCCGGATCCCTGCCATCGGCAAACGCCTCAGCAGGGGCGCAGATTCTAGCGGGCTGCGCGGCACTTCACAAGCACCCCGGTCAGGAACCTGCGAAGGAGGTGCCGGAGGCGAGGGGGCTGGACAGGCATGGCACAATGGAACATCCGATGGAAAACGGTGGCCTGATGTCCTATCTCGTCCTTGCCCGCAAGTGGCGTCCGAAGCGTTTTGCCGAGCTGGTGGGCCAGGAACACGTGGTCCGTGCGCTCAGCAACGCGCTGGACAGCGGCCGGGTCCACCATGCGTTCCTGTTCACCGGTACCCGCGGCGTGGGCAAGACCACGATCGCGCGCATCTTCGCCAAGTCGCTCAACTGCGAGCAGGGCACCAGCGCAGACCCATGCGGCCAGTGCGCGGCCTGCCTGGACATCGACGCCGGCCGCTACATCGACCTGCTGGAAATCGACGCCGCGTCCAACACCGGTGTGGATGACGTGCGCGAGGTGATCGAGAACGCGCAGTACATGCCCTCGCGTGGCAAGTACAAGGTCTACCTGATCGACGAAGTGCACATGCTGTCCAAGGCGGCGTTCAACGCGCTGCTGAAGACGCTGGAAGAGCCGCCGGAACATGTGAAGTTCCTGCTGGCCACCACCGACCCGCAGAAGCTGCCGGTCACCGTGCTCAGCCGCTGCCTGCAGTTCAACCTCAAGCGCCTGGACGAGGATCAGATCCAGGGCCAGATGACCCGCATCCTGGCGGCTGAGGAAATCGAGGCCGACGGCAGCGCCATCGTGCAGCTGGCCAAGGCCGCCGACGGCAGCCTGCGTGACGGCCTGTCGCTGCTGGACCAGGCGATCGCCTACGCCGGCGGCGCGCTGCGCGAGGACGTGGTGCGCACCATGCTGGGCACGGTCGACCGCACCCAGGTGGCAGCGATGCTCGATGCGCTGGCCGAAGGCGATGGTCCGCGCCTGTTGCAGGTGGTGGCTGCGCTGGCGGAGTTCTCGCCGGACTGGAGCGGCGTACTGGAAGCGCTGGCCGAAGGCCTGCATCGCATCCAGGTGCAGCAGCTGGTACCGGGTGCCGCAGCGGCTGCCGAAGGCCTGGATGCGACGGTGTTCGCCGAACGCCTGCGTCCGGAAGTGGTGCAGCTCTGGTATCAGATGGCCTTGAACGGCCGTCGTGACCTGCCGCTGGCGCCTAGCCCGCGCGCGGGCTTTGAAATGGCTGTGCTGCGCATGCTGGCGTTCCGCCCGGCCGCGGCGGTCCCGCCGGTGCCGAAGTCGGTGGACGGTGCAGGCAATGCGCCGGGTGGCAATGCTGCCGGTGGTGGCAGCGGTACGGGTACCCACGAAGCGACACCGGTTGCTGCCGCCACTTCGGCAAGCCCGGCCGTAGTAGCGCAGGTGGCCGCTCCGGCGCAGGCCGCGCCGCGCGAACCTGAACCCGAACCTGAGCCGGCCCCACGACCCGAACCGGACCCGACCCCGGAGCCCGAGCCGGTTCCGGTGGAAGAGCCCGTGTCACCGCCGCCGGTGAAGGCCGAAGCAGCGGCACCGGCATCCGTTGAAGCCGAAGCGGGCGACGACCTGCCGCCGTGGGCCACCGACGAAGCCGAGGCGCGTGACGAGGCGCTGGCGGCCGAGATGGCTGGGCCGGACGCCGCCATGGTGGCGCCCTGGCATGAACCGCCAGCTCCCGTCGCGGCTCCCAGCGAGCCTGCGCCGCCCGAGCGCCCGTTCCGCACTGAAGGCATTGCCATCGCGCCGGCTGAGCCGGCCCCGGCACGTGATGCCGTGCCGCAGGAAGGTGTCAGCGATCTGGCCAGCGCCGAGGATTGGCTGGATCTGGTCGCCAACAGTGGCCTGAGCGGCCCGTCGCGGCAGTTGGCCGCCAACGCCGCCTTCATCAGTTGCCAGCACGGGACCTTGAAACTGGGTCTTTCGCCCGGATTTGAATATCTGCGCTCGGAGCGCGCGCTGGCCGCCCTGGGCGAGATGCTGGAGAAGGCCCTCGGCCAAGCGCCGAAGATCGTGGTCGAGACCGTGGAAACCGAACACGTTCCGGCCGAGACCCTGCACCAGCGTGCCGATCGCCAGCGTGGCGAGCGGCAGCAGGTGGCAGAGGCTGTTTTCATGGACGATCCGGAAGTGCAGGTGCTGATCCAACAGCACGGCGCCCGGGTTGTTTCCGATTCCATCCGTTCTTTTGACGAGTAAGACACTATGCGCGGCAACATCGCCCAACTGATGCAGCAGGCCCAGAAGATGCAGGAAAACCTGCAGAAGGCCCAGGAAGAAATCGCCAAGATCGAAGTGACCGGCAGCGCCGGTGGCGGCATGGTCAGCGTGACCCTGACCGGCGCCAAGGAATGCCGCAAGGTGCGCATCGACCCGTCGTTGGCCAGCGACCCGGAGATGCTGGAAGACCTGATCGCCGCCGCCTTCAACGATGCCTCGAACAAGATCGATGCCGAGTCGAAGTCGAAGATGGGTTCGGCCACCGCCGGCATGCAGCTGCCGCCGGGCATGAAGCTGCCGTTCTGATCTTCAGCGTGGCACCCGTGTAACCGGGTGCCACGGATCCCGTAGAGTCGAGCTTGCTCGACTGCTCCAACCTTCAGTCGAGCATGGCTCGACTCTACAAACAGCCGTCGAGCCTGCTCGACGCAATGAAAGCCTGCCGCCGTGTCCGCACCCCTGCTTGAACAATTGATCGACGCACTGCGGGTGCTGCCTGGCGTGGGCCAGAAGACGGCGCAGCGCATGGCCTACCACCTGCTCGAGCGCGAGCGCGAAGGTGGCCAGCGCCTGGCCGAAACCCTGGCGCTGGCGGTGGAGCGCATCGGCCACTGCGCGCAATGCCGCGACTTCAGCGAAACCGAGTTGTGCCCGACCTGTGCCAACAGCAGCCGCGAACGCAGCCAGCTGTGCGTGGTCGAATCGCCGGCCGACCGCCTGGCCATCGAAAACGCCACAGGTTTCCGCGGTGTCTACTTCGTGCTGCAGGGGCGGCTGTCGCCGCTCGATGGCATCGGCCCGCGCGAGCTGGGCCTGGAGCAATTGGAGCGGCGGCTGGCCGAAGGCGAGGTGCAGGAGCTGATCATCGCCACCAGCGCCACTGTGGAGGGGGAGGCCACCGCGCATTACCTGGCGCAGCTGGCGCGCGCACGCAAGGTGCAGCCCAGCCGCCTGGCGCAGGGCCTGCCGCTGGGCGGTGAACTGGAATACGTCGATCGTGGCACGCTGTCGCACGCGTTCGGGACGCGCAGCGAATTCCGCGATTGAGCAACGGCCGGCATGGCCGGGCGCGGGCGGCCTACAATGCGGACGACATACCCGCCGAGGCCGATCATGAGCAACGAAACCCTCTTCAGCAAGATCATCCGTCGCGAGATCCCGGCCACCATCGTCTACGAGGATGACGAGGTGCTGGGCTTCAAGGACATCGCACCGCAGGCGCCGGTGCACGTGCTGTTCATTCCGAAGAACGAGATCATTCCGACCCTGGATGACCTGCAGCCGTCGCAGGCGCACCTGATCGGCAAGCTGGCGCTGGCTGCCGCCGAGTACGCGCGCCGCGAGGGCTTTGCTCAGGACGGCTACCGCATCGTGATGAACTGCCGCGAGGATGCCGGGCAGACCGTGTTCCATATCCACATGCACCTGCTGGCCGGTGCGCCGCTGGGGCACTTCGGTACCCCGGGGCGTTGAAGCCCCTATCCACGCATGGCGTGGATCTACCGTATCCCGGCGTGGATGGAAAAGGCCGCCCGAGGGCGGCCTTTTCCGTCATGCCTGTGCGGTGATGATCACCACCAGCCCCAGCGACCATAGCCGCCCCAGTACGGGCCGTACGGGCTCGGGCCCCACGGGCCATAGGGATAGGGCACCACGTCGACCTGACGCTGTTCCGGCCACAGGTAGATCACATCGGCCGACAGCTTCGGCAGGCGGTAGTCGTATTCGCCGATGCGGGTGTTCTGGTAGCCGTCGATCTTGCCGATGAAGGTCACGTCACGACCGGCTTCGAACACCGCCGGGTCGTAGAAGCCGGCACGGCAGGCGATGAAACGACCGTCGCTGGCATCGGACGAAGTGGTGTTCGGGCGGCCACTGCCATTGAGCGGGCGCGAGATGATCTGGAAGCAGGTCTCGCCTTGGCCGGGCTTGGTTTCGATGATGCGACCGCCCCAACGGACCGGCGTGCCGACCTGCTGGGTAGCGACTGAATCGCGAGGGGAGACCAGGCTGAACTGTCCCTGCAGCGGCTTGGGGGCCGTGGCGCAGGCCGACAGGGCCAGCGTGGCCACAGCGGTGAGAAGGAACTTGGTGTTCATGGGGAGGCTCCGGAAGTCGGGCGATGCCTGCGCAGGTCCCGCAATAATGAAGCGAGGTCGGTGCAAGTTCCAGCGTAACGCGCATCAGCGAAACGCTGGCTGAGCGCGAGCAGGGCCGGGTCAGGACGCTGCCGGTGTACGCGCTGTGCCCAGTCCTGGGCGGTTTCGTGCGGTTCACGGGCCAGACCGAGGCGGGCGTAGCGCCGTCCGAGCCGGTGCCAGGCGCGCAGCAGAGGGTCGCGTTCGCGCTCGCCACGGGCCAGCAGCCAGGCCATCCACGCCAGCGCCAGCAGTGCGGCCACCACGAAGCCAGCGACCAGCTGCCCGGGGCCCAGATCGTCCAGCCCGAACGGCTTGAGCAGCTGTTGCTGGCGGCGCGCATCGAACGACAGCACCAGGTCGTTCCAGCCGCGGCGCAGCCAGTCGCCCAGCTGGCCCAGCTGCAGCCAACGCTGCTGCAGTGGCGTGTCCGTGCCGGCCTGCAGGCGGTCATCCAGTGTGTCCAGGATGCGTTCCGGTGCCACGGCTGCGGTCGGGTCGACCCGGACCCAGCCGCGCTGCGGCAGCCACACCTCGGCCCAGGCGTGGGCATCCATTCGCCGCACTACCCAGTAGTCGCCGATGCGGTTGCGGGTGCCGCCGGCGAAACCGGTCACCACCCGCGCCGGGACGCCGGCGTTGCGCATCAGCACCACGAAGGCCGAGCTGAAGTGTTCACAGAAGCCGGCCTTGTAGCCGAACAGGAACTCGTCGATCGGGTCGCGTCCCGCCGCAGGGGTGTCCAGCGTGTACGAGAAGTCGGTGGTGATCCACTGCAGCGCGCGGCGCACGATGGCCTCGTCATCGCTGCCAGCCTCCTGTCGCCATTGCTGCGCCAACGTGGCGGTGCGCGGGTTGAAGCCGGTTGGCAGCTGCAGCGTCGCGCGGCGCAGATAGGGCGACAGCGTGCTGTCGAAACGCAGGGGAGGGGCCGAATGCAACCGCCAGCGGCTGAGCGAGGCCAGCGGGCGTTCGCTGCTCAGGCTCATGTCCGCATCCAGCATGCTGCCTGCAGGCGCGCGGCTGGGCAGGTCCAGCGCCACCAGCTGGCGGCGGTCGGTCGGCTCGTAGTCGATCTGGTAATCCCAGCCCTGTGTACTTGCTTCAACCACCGCAGCAGGCCGCCGCGCGCTGGCGCGGTCGCGTGTCCAGCGCCGTCCATCGAAGGCTGTCAGTACAGGGCCGCGCCAGTAACGCTGCGCCGGCTCGGGTGGAGTGCCGAAGAACTGCACGCGCAGCGCCGGGCTGTCGTCGGCCATCAGGTCCAACCACTGGCCGGGCTCCATGCTGTCGGACAACCCCGGTGTACCCACGGCGCGCTCGGGAACACCCCACAGTGGTGTGGCCAGGCGCGGGAACAGCCAGAAGCAGGCCAATGCCAGCGGCAGGCCGATCGCCAACAGGCGGCCGACACCATGCAGCTGCCCGCGCAGTGGCAGGCGGCCGGCATGACCTTCATCCTGGGCCAGGCGTTGCAGCGCGATCAGTGCGCTGCCCCCGGCCAGCGCGGCCAGCGCGGTTGTCAGCGGCCCCTGGTCGAGCAGGAATGCTGCAAAGGGCGAGAACAGCGCGAAGCCGAGCAGGCTGCGGGCATCACGCAGGCTGCGCAGCTCGCTGGACTTGATCGCCAGCATCGCGGCCAGCAGTGCGCAACCGGTATCGCGCCCGGGGCGCACCATGCCCATCTGCCAGACGATGGCGCCGAGCATGCCCAGCACCAGCAGCAGGCGTACCGGCATCGGCAACACTGTCCGCCACGACAGGGCGGCGGTGATGATCGCCGCCAGCGCGATCACACCAGCCAGCAGTGGCGGCAGCTGCAGCAGCAACGGCAACAAGGCCAGCGCCGCGCTGGCCAGGGTCCAGTTGCGGGCATTGCGGTCGAGCAGGGCCGGGGTCTCAGTCATGCGGCATCAGCGCCAGCGCGCGCAGGCACAGGTGATGGTGGCTGGCGCCCTGACCGGGCCCGAACGGCGGGTGTGCAGGCAGCAGCAGGGTGTAGCGGCGGCCCTCGCGCTCGGCCACATCCACCCAGCGCGCCAATCGAGCGATGCGTGCTTCATGGCCCAACGGCGCCAACGAGCGCCAGTCGAGGATCACTTCGATGCCGACCGGCTTTTCGTACTCGCGCACCAGCAGGCTGTCGCGGCGTGCCGAGTGCTTCCAGGAAATGCTGCGCGGCGCATCGCCGGCCCGGTAGGGGCGTAGCTGATGCAGTTCCTCGCCGCTGGCATGGGCGCGGGTGTGCAGCGGATCGCTGCCGCTCTCCGGCAGTGCAGGCGCCACGGCTTCGGCCAGCGGGTAGACCAGCAGCGGCTGTTCCGGCCACACCCACGACCACGCCCGCACCAGGCCCAGCGGCTGGTTGGTGGACAGTCGGATGCGCGGCAGTTCCAGCCAGCCACGGCGTTCGCTGGGAACGTCCAGTTCCACTTCGCCACGGCCGTGCGCAGGCAGCGAGGTCCAGGCGTTGCTGTCACCCAGCTGCAGATGCAGGCCGTGCCGCGCACGCGGGTCACGCAGTGAGAGGTCCACGCGCAGACGCAATGGTTGCCCGGCCGCTACCGGCTCGGCGGAGATCGCATCGATCTGCACGCCGGACAACTGGAGATGCGCGGCAATGGCACTGGCGATTGCTGCTGCCGCGAGCAGCAGGGCCAGCAGCAGCGCCGGGTTGTTGTTGTAGTTCAGTGCGCCCAGCAGCATGGCCGTCAGCAGGGTGGCAACGAACAGGCCGAAGCGGGTGGGCAGCACATAGATGCGATGGCGGTCCAGCCGCCTCGGCAAGGCTTCGGGCCTGCGTGGCCGAGCCAGCAGCTGCATGCGTGCCCAGCGTGTGGCCACGCTCAGTCCACCGCGACGGTCTGCAGGATCGCGCGCGCCAGTGCCGGACCCGAACTGGATTCGGCTTCCGCCACCAGTCGGTGACCGGCCACCGCCACGAACAGGGTCTGCACGTCTTCGGGCACCACATGGCCGCGCCCCAGCAGCAGTGCATGTGCCTTGGCCGCGCGCAGCAGCGCCAGGCCCGCACGTGGCGACAGGCCCACGCGCACACCGGCATGCTGGCGGCTGCGGGTCAGCAGCGCCTGCACATAGTCGATCAGCGCGTCGCTGGCATGCACCTGGTTCACTGCGTCGCGCAGCGCGCGCACCTGGGTGTCATCCAGTTTCGGTACGGCACGCGCGATCAGGTCGCGACGGTCGCTGCCACGCAGCAGCTCGCGCTCGGCCTGCGCGCTGGGGTAACCCATCGCCAGCCGCAACAGGAAGCGGTCCAGCTGCGAATCCGGCAGCGGGAACGTGCCGGACAGATCCACCGGGTTCTGCGTAGCGATCACGAAGAAAGGATCGGGCAGGGCATGGGTCTGTCCATCCAGGGTGACCTGTTGCTCGGCCATCGCTTCCAGCAACGCGCTCTGCGTGCGCGGTGGTGCGCGGTTGATCTCGTCGGCCAGCAGTACGTGGGTGAACACCGGGCCGGGGTGGAACTGGAACTGACGGCTGCCGGCTTCATACACCGACACGCCCAGCACATCGGCGGGCAACAGATCGGAGGTGAACTGCACGCGCTGGAAGCTGAGGCCGAGGCTGCTGGCCAGCGCATGCGCCAGCGTGGTCTTGCCCAGGCCGGGCAGATCTTCAATCAGCAGGTGACCGCCGGACAGCAATGCGACGAACGCCAGCCTGACTTCCGGCACCTTGCCCAGTACCAGTGCGTTCACCTGATCCTGTGCCTCCCGCAGGGCCTGACGCAATTGATCGGTTAGCATGCTGGGGTTGGGGGACGAAGCTGGCATGATCGTCTCAGATCTGGAATCCACTCGATTATCCATAGAGCAATGCAAGGCGAACAGCGCGCACGGACGATATTTCTCTGGTTATGGACGCTGGTCACAGCGGCCAAGCTGATCGTTGCCGCGCGCTTGCCGCTGTTCGTCGACGAAGCGTTCTATTGGCAGGAAGGCCAGCATCTGGCCGCGGCCTATTCGGATCTGCCCGGGTTGACCGCCTGGCTGGCCCGCCTGGGCGTGGAGCTCGGCGGTCATCACGTGCTTGCGCTGCGCCTGCCGTTCCTGGCCATCGGTGCGCTGTTGCCGCTGCTGGTGGTGCGCACGGCCACGCGCTGGTTCGGCAATGTGGCGGGTTGGCAGGCGGGCAGCCTCACGCTGTTGATGCCGTTGTCGGCGACGCTGGGCCTGCTGGCGGTACCCGACGTGCCGATGGCGCTGGCGGCGGTGATCTGCCTGCACGCCGGTGCGCGCCTGCTGCACAACGTGGATGCCTCTTCGGCGATGAAGCTGGCGCTGGGCCTGCTGATCGGTGCGCTCAGCCACTACCGTTTCATCGGTGTCATCGGCGTCGGTTTCATCGCGCTGCTGGCATTGCCGCAGGGGCGGCGCATGCTGGCCGATCCGCGCGTATGGGTCGCACTGGCGGTGGGCGTGCTGGCATGGCTGCCACTGCTGGCGTGGAATGCGGACAACCACGATGCCGGTCTGAAATTCCAGGTGGTCGAGCGTCATCCCTGGGCCTTTGAATGGGGCGGGCTGTGGTTCCTGGTGATCCAGCCGATGCTGGTGACGCCGATCCTGTGCATGGCGATGTGGAAGGTGGCGCTGGCAGGAACCCGGAGCGGTGGCGGTGCGCGCGTGCAGTGGCGCTATTTCGGCCTGGTGGGCGGCGTATCCACACTGGGCATTTTCGTGCTTGGCTTCTTCACTGACGTCGAGCGGATCAGTTTCCATTGGCCGCTGCCGGGCTACCTCGCACTGCTGGTGGCGGTGCCGGTAGTGCTCAACGGCTGGCCGCGCTGGCTGCGCCGCACCGGCTGGTGGCTGGCAGGCGCGGGCATGGTGCTGGCGTTCGGCTACTACCTGATGGCATCCACGCCGGCACTGCGCGAGCAGATGGCCGGCAGCAAGTACTACCCGCGCAATTTCGCTGGCTGGCAACCACTGGCCGTAGCGGTCCATGAAGAGCTTCGGCAGATGCCGGAAGGGACGCGCGTGCTGGCCGGCAACTTCAAGGTCGGCGCCGAACTGGGCTTCCAGCTGGGCAATGGCAACATCGAGGTGCTGCCGCATCCGCTCAATGACAAGCATGGCCGCACCGCGCAGCTGGCACAGTGGGGCCTGCTGCATGAGGGTGAGCGCACGGCGCCGATGCTGCTGGTGCTGTCACCCAGCGACCAGCGCTATCGCGAACTGCTGGAGCGCTATCACGCCATCTGCGATCAGGTGGGGCCGATGCCTGCGCCACGCGTGGTCAGCAGTGATCACGGGTTCCAGCGCTTCCTGTTGTTCCGCCTGCCGGTGCAGCGCGCGGAAGGGCCGTGCGTGACGCCGGCGATGGCGTGGCTGGATGCGCCGTCCAATGGCGAGAAGGTGTCCGGCACGTTCGCGATCAAGGGCTGGGCGTTCAAGGATGGCGTCGGCCTGGCACGTGTCGAAGTGCTGGTCGATGGCCGTTCCATCGGTGACGCCCGCTATGGGCGTGTGTTCGACGTGCGCCCCGTGTGGCCGGACAGCACCGATCCGCAGCACCCGGCGGTGGGCTTCGACGCATCGCTGGATACCACCACGCTGGCGCCGGGCAGGCATTGGCTGGGCCTGCGCCTGTATGGCCGCGATGGCAGCGTGGAGCAATGGCAGGAGCAGCCGTTCGAGGTCCGTTGAGGCCTCTGCTTTTGTAGGGTCGAGCCATGCTCGACTGCTTTTTCCGGGCCGCCTGCCATCTACAGCAGAAGCAGTCGGGCAGGGCTCGACGCTACAGTTCAGGGCACCGCGAAACCGGCCCTGCGCAGCAATCCGCATACCGCAATCAGCGGCAGGCCGACCAGCGCGGTCGGGTCGCGGTTGTCGATGGCGTCGAACAGGCTGATGCCCAGGCCCTCGCATTTGAAGCTGCCGGCGCAGTCCAGTGGCTGCTCGGTGGTCACGTAGCGGGCGATCTCGTCCGGTTCCAGTGCGCGGAAGCAGACTTCGGTCAGATCGACGGACGTGAATGATTCTCCATCACGGCTGAGACAGACGGCGGTGTGGAAGCGCACGGTCTGCCCGGACATCGCTGCCAGCTGCGCACAGGCGGCCACGACCGTACCGGGTTTGCCCAGCGGCTGGCCGTTCAGGTCCGCGACCTGGTCCGAGCCGATTACCCAGGCGCCCGGATGGCGGGCAGCCACCTCGGCGGCCTTGGCCGCAGCCAGGCGCGTGGCCAGAGCCCGCGGCGCTTCGCCATTCAACGGGGTTTCATCCACCTCCGGGCGCGCGCAGTCGAAGGCAAGGCCCAATCGCTGCAGCAGCTCGCGGCGGTAGCGGGAGGTGGAGGCCAGGACCAGTGACATGCGAGAATACCGGGGCAGGGCGCGGCAGTCTGGCGTGTCCGCAGCGCCAGCGGCAAGTCCTGCATGGCGGGCATTTGACAGCCGCCGCCCCGATCCTTAGTATTCAGCGGCTTATGTCCGCGAACGTGCCCGAAACGCTGGATGCCTGGCGGATGGTTGTAGCGCGAAGGCGCTTCGACGGTCAGGTGTCCCTGGCTGAATTGACCCGCCTGCAGGGGTTGGTCGCAGATACCGACGGTGAGTGCAATTACTCGCTTGAATTCGGTCGCGACGACGTCTTGCGGGTATCCTATGTGGAATTGACCATCGACACCGCGTTGCCGCTGACCTGTCAGCGCAGCATGCAGCGATTCCTGTTGCCGGTGAAGATGACCCAGAGGCTTGGCCTGATCCGCGACGAGGACGAGGAATCGTCCCTGCCGGAGGAGTACGAGGCGTTGCTGGTGCCGGAAGACGGCCAGCTGCGTCCGCTGGATCTGGTCGAGGACGAGCTGGTGCTGGCGGTGCCTGTGGTGCCGCTGTCGCCCGACGGTGAAGCAGTCGACAAGGACTGGGCGCCGAGCGAAGAAGAAACAAAGCAGGCCAACCCGTTCGCGGCGTTGGCGGCACTGAAGAAACAATAGCAGCCGGATTGTCGTCGGCGGCTGCGGCGAAAGCGAAAGTGTGCTGGGCGCTGGCGTCCTGCGCGACGATACGACGAAGCAAAACGAACCGAGTTTGGAGCAATCCCATGGCTGTGCAGAAATCCCGTGTCACCCCGTCCCGCCGCGGCATGCGTCGTGCGCATGACGCCCTGAGCGCCAAGCAGCTGTCGACCGACCCGACCACCGGCGAAGTGCACCTGCGTCACCACATCACTGCCGATGGTTTCTACCGCGGCAAGAAGGTCATCCAGACCAAGACCTCGGCCGTCGAAGAAGATTGATGTGCCGGGAAGGCCGCTGCCCCCGGGCAGCGGCCTTTGCCTTCTTTCCCGGGTGTGCCGGTGATCGGCGGCCCGCGCAACAGGAAACATGATGAGCAAGCGGATCTACTCGAGGATCGCGGGCACCGGTAGCTATTTGCCGGAAAAAGTCCTGACCAACGCCGACCTGGAAAAAATGGTCGAAACCTCGGATGAGTGGATCCAGTCGCGCACCGGCATTCGTGAGCGGCACATCGCGGCCGAAGGCGAAACCACCAGCGACCTTGGCTACAACGCCGCCCTGCGCGCGCTTGAAGCCGCAGGCATCGACGCCTCGCAGCTCGACATGATCGTGGTCGGCACGACCACCCCTGATCTCATTTTCCCGTCCACCGCGTGCCTGATCCAGGCAAAGCTCGGTGTGGCCGGGTGCCCCGCCTTCGACGTCAACGCCGCCTGCTCGGGCTTCGTGTTCGCGTTGGGCGTGGCCGACAAGTTCATCCGCTCCGGCGACTGCAGGCACGTGCTGGTGATCGGCACCGAAACGCTGACCCGCATGGTCGACTGGAACGATCGCACCACCTGCGTGCTGTTCGGCGATGGCGCCGGCGCCGTCGTGCTCAAGGCCGACGAAGACACCGGCATCCTCAGCACCCACCTGCATGCCGATGGCAGCAAGAAGGAGCTGCTGTGGAACCCGGTTGGCGTTTCGACCGGCTTCAAGGACGGCGCCAATGGCGGCGGCACCATCAACATGAAGGGCAACGACGTGTTCAAGTACGCCGTCAAGGCGCTGGACTCGGTCGTGGACGAGACTCTGGCTGCCAACGGCCTGGACAAGTCCGACCTGGATTGGCTGATTCCGCACCAGGCCAACCTGCGCATCATCGAAGCCACCGCCAAGCGCCTGGACATGTCGATGGACCAGGTCGTGGTCACCGTCGACAAGCACGGCAACACCTCGTCCGGCTCGGTGCCGCTGGCGCTGGATGCCGCCGTGCGCTCGGGCAAGGTCGAACGTGGCCAGCTGCTGCTGCTGGAAGCCTTCGGCGGCGGCTTCACGTGGGGTTCGGCTCTGCTGCGCTATTGATAGTGCAAGTTACGACAACGTGAAGCTTTGTCGTTGCGGCCCCTCTGGGGCCGTAACGCGTTTAAGGAGGACCTGTCATGGTTGAGCCCATCGTCATCGAAGGGCAACGTGCCTGGCTGAAGCAGTACGGCAAGGGAAGCCGCGCGCTGGCCCTTGGCCTGCTCAATTTTGTTGCCCGTCGTTTTCATCTGGATGCCCTGCGCCCGCCGCCGCACCGTGGCGGTGACGCCGCGCGCGAAACCGAAGCCCGTCGCCTTGCAGAACTGCAGGCGCAGGGCGTGAACGTGCCCGATGTGCTGGGCACCGGCCATGCTGCGCTGGTGATCGGCGACAACGGCAGTTCGTTCAATACCTGCCTGCGCGAAGCCGACGAGGCCGGTCGCGACCGCCTGGTGATGGCGGCCATGCTGGCCATTGCCGCAGCGCATGCGCGCGGCGCCTATTTCGGTCAGCCGTTGCCGCGCAATCTCACCTGGGATGGCGAGAAGGTCGGTTTCATCGACTTCGAGGAAGATCCGCTGGAAGTGATGGATCTGTCCGAAGCGCAGGCCCGCGACTGGCTGATGTTCGGCTATGGCGTGGCCAAGTACTACGCCGACCGCCCCGAGCACCTGCAGGCGATGATGGCCGAGGCGATGGGCGATGCGCAGGCGCCGGTGCGCGAGCACGTGCACGCGGTCACTGGCCGCCTGCGCAGCCTGGCCCGGGTCTGCATGAAGCTGGGCCGCTCGGCGCGCGCGCTGGCCCACTCCATCTTCATCGCCCATGGCGCCAGCACCGCTGGCGTGCTGATGCTGGTGGGCCTGTGCGTGGATTTCCTCGCCGACGGCGATCTGGATGTCCTGCAGCTGTTCTGCTGACTGTGCGTCCGCCGGGCCATGCCCGGCGGCGTTCCGCGGCTGGCCCACCATACGCGTGCATACGCGCACGTACAGACGACACGGCATGTTCCCCCTTATCATGGCCCGCTTCGATTGCAACAAGCGGATGACCGCGTGACCGTATCCACCCTCGCTTTTGTCTTCCCCGGCCAGGGCTCGCAGTCTGTGGGCATGGTGGCCGAGCTGGCTGAACTGCACCCGCAGGTGCGTGAAGCCTTCACCGAGGCATCCGATGGTGCCGGCGTCGACCTGTGGGCGCTGTCCCAGGGTGGCCCGGAGGAAATGCTCAACCGCACCGAATACACCCAGCCGGCCCTGTTGGCCGCAAGCATCGGCGTGTGGCGCGCCTGGAACGCCGTGGGCGGTCCGCGCCCGTCGGTGCTGGCCGGTCACAGCCTGGGCGAGTACACCGCCCTGGTTGCCGCTGGCGCGCTGAGCCTGCATGACGGTGCGCACCTGGTGCGCCTGCGCGGCCAGCTGATGCAGGAAGCCGCACCGGCCGGCGTCGGTGCCATGGCCGCCGTGCTCGGCGCCGAAGACCAGCTGGTGCTGGACGTCTGCGCCGAAGCCGCAGGCAGCCAGGTGGTGGTGCCGGCCAACTTCAATTCGCCGGGCCAGATCGTGATCGGTGGCGACGCCGACGCGGTCGACCGTGCGCTGGCGCTGCTGGCCGAGAAGGGCGTGCGCAAGGCGGTCAAGCTGGCCGTGAGCGTGCCCTCGCACACCCCGTTGATGCGCGAAGCCGCCAACCGCCTGGCCGAAGTGATGGCCGGCCTGGCCTGGCAGGCGCCGCAGCTGCCGGTGGTGCAGAACGTCGACGCCAAGGTGCATGACGGCATTGACGCGATCCGTACCGCGCTGGTCCAGCAGCTGTACCAGCCGGTGCAGTGGACCGGGTGCGTGCAGGCGCTGGCTGGCCGTGGCGTCACCCGGATCGCCGAGTGCGGCCCGGGCAAGGTGCTGACCGGTCTGGTCAAGCGCATCGACAAGGCCATCGACGGCCGTTCGCTGGCCACGCCAGGCGACTTCGAAGCCGCCCGCGAGGCATGGTCGGCCTGATCCCCCTTGTTCCTGCCGACCGTACCGGTGGCCGCTGCAAGCGGTACGGGTACGGCGGCCGTCCCAGCCTGAGGAAAACATCATGAGCAAGCCCCTGCAGGGTGAAATCGCACTGGTCACCGGCGCCAGCCGTGGCATTGGTGCCGCCATCGCCGATCTGCTGGCCGCCCAGGGCGCCACCGTCATCGGCACCGCCACCACTGAATCCGGCGCCGCCGCGATCGGTGAGCGCCTGGCCGCCCACGGTGGCCACGGCCGCGCGCTGAACGTCACCGACGCCGCCGCGCTGGACAGCGTGCTCGATGGCATTGCCAAGGAATTCGGCCCGATCTCGATCCTGGTGAACAATGCCGGCATCACCCGCGACAACCTGCTGATGCGCATGAAGGACGAGGACTGGGCGTCGATCATCGACACCAACCTGACCAGCGTGTTCCGCACCAGCAAGGCGGTGATGCGCGGCATGATGAAGGCGCGCAAGGGCCGCATCATCAATATCGCATCGGTGGTGGGCGTGACCGGCAATGCCGGCCAGGCCAACTACGCTGCCGCCAAGGCCGGCATCATCGGCTTCAGCAAGTCGCTGGCCAAGGAAATCGGTTCGCGCGGTGTCACCGTCAATGTTGTCGCACCCGGCTTCATCGACACCGACATGACCAAGGCGTTGCCGGAAGAAGCGCGTACCGCGCTGATCAACGACATCGCCCTCGAACGCCTGGGTTCGCCGGAAGACATCGCCCATGCGGTGGCCTTCCTGGCCGGCCCGGCTGCCGGTTACATCACCGGCGAAACCCTCCATGTGAACGGTGGCATGTACATGCCGTAAGCAAGGGGCGCAGGGATTGCGCCGCAAGTGGTTGATCTGCGGAGGTTTTTGCTGCGATGCAAGGCCGCGCCGGTTTCCACTACACTATCCCACGGCCATCGCCTTTGATGGCGACCACTTTTGAACCACAACTCCATCTGGAGCGAGATCCCATGAGCACCATCGAAGAACGCGTCAAGAAAATCGTCGTCGAACAGCTTGGCGTCAAGGAAGAAGAAGTCACCAACAGCGCATCGTTCGTCGATGACCTGGGCGCTGACTCGCTGGACACCGTCGAGCTGGTGATGGCCCTGGAAGAAGAATTCGAGTGCGAGATCCCGGACGAAGAAGCCGAGAAGATCAGCACCGTGCAGGCCGCCATCGACTACATCAAGGCCCACGTCAAGGCCTGATGTCAGACGGCAGTGCGCGCGCGGGCTCACGCTCGCCGCGCACCGCACCCCATGGGGCCGCTGTTGCGGCCCCGTGTGTTTGAGCATCACACCGAAGCAAACCGAGTTGCCCGTTGAAATCATCCGGGCCAGGAGAATCAGCAATGAAGCGTCGCGTCGTCGTAACCGGCCTGGGTATCGTCTCGCCGTTGGGCAATGATCTGGCCAGCAGCTGGGAAGGCATCACCCAGGGTCGTTCGGGCATCGGTCCGCTGACCAACGTTTCTGATGCCTATCTGGATCGGTTCACCACCAAGATTGCAGGTGAGGTCAAGGGATTCGACATCACCGCCGACAATGAACTGTTCGGCAAGTTCCGGGTCAGCGGCAAGGATGCCAAGAAGATGGACCCGTTCATCCATTACGGCCTCGGTGCCTCGTTCATGGCCCTGCACGACTCGGGCCTGGAGATCACCGACGCCAATGCCGAGCGCATCGGCGCCATCGTCGGTGCCGGCATCGGCGGCCTGCTCGGCATCGAAGAGCAGACCATCGAGTTCCACGAGGGCAAGAAGATCTCGCCCTTCTACGTGCCCAAGACCATCATCAACATGCTGCCGGGCCAGCTGAGCATCATCACCGGCCTAAAGGGCCCGTCGTTCTCGGCGGTGTCGGCATGCGCGACCTCGAACCATTCGATCGGTACCGCGATGCGCATGATCCAGTACGGCGATGCCGACGTGATGGTGGTCGGTGGTGCCGAACGTGGCTCGTCGCCGACCGCACTGGGTGGCTTCTGCGCGATGAAGGCCATGAGCACCCGCAACGACGCCCCGGAACAGGCTTCGCGCCCGTGGGACAAGGACCGCGATGGCTTCGTGCTGGGCGACGGCGCCGGCATCCTGATCCTGGAAGAGTACGAACACGCCAAGGCGCGTGGTGCGAAGATCTACTGTGAACTGGCCGGCTTCGGCGCCAGCTCCGACGCGTACCACATGACCGCACCGAGCGAGAACGGCGAAGGCGCCGCCCGCTGCATGGTCATGGCCATGAAGGACGCCGGCGTGACCCCGGAACAGGTGGGCTACCTCAACGCGCACGGCACCTCCACGCCGCTGGGCGACCTGGGCGAGACCATGGCGATGAAGACCGCCTTCGGCGACCACGCCTACAAGATGATGGTCAGCTCCACCAAGTCGATGACCGGCCACCTGCTGGGCGCTGCCGGCGGCGTGGAAGCAATCTTCTCGGTGATGGCGCTGCAGGACAACATCATTCCGCCGACCATCAATCTGCAGCAGCCCGGCGAAGGCTGTGACCTGGACTACGTGCCCAACGAAGCACGCCAGGCCAAGGTCGACGTGGTGATGTCCAATGGCTTTGGCTTCGGCGGCACCAACGGCACGCTGATCTTCAAGCGCGTCTGACCGAGTTGTAGCGTCGGGCCACGCTCGACTCCGCCCTTGTGTAGAGTCGAGCCATGCTCGACTGAACGTGCGTTACGCACGAGGAGGCCGCCGCAAGGCGGCTTCCGTGCATCTGAATCCCCGAACTGGCCGCCATGACCCACGCACCGCTGATCCACCCGCTGCCGCACCCGATCGATCTGCTGGCCCTGCAGCAGCACGACCCGTCGCGCTTCCCGCTGCTGATGGAATCCACCGCCTCGGGCACCGCCCAGGGCCGCTGGAGCCTGCTGCTGGCCGCGCAGGGCGATAGCCTGCGGCTGGATGCCGATGGCCAGGTGCGCGACCAGCACGATGCGGTACACGCCGGCAACTTCCTGCAGGTGCTGGACCGCGCCTGGCAGCACGAACGCCTGCCGCATGACGGCAGCCACAGCCTGCCGTTCCGCGGCGGTTGGGCGTTGATGCTGGACTACGAAGTGGCCAGCCAGATAGAACCGGTGCTGCCGGCGCGCGCACGCGAGGACGGCCGCCCGACCGCGCTGGCGCTGCGCTGCCCGGCCGCGGTGCTGCACGACCACCACAACGAGGCCAGCTTCGTCATCGCCGAAGCCGGTGAGCAGGCGTTGCTGGATGCGCTGGTGGCACTGGCCTCGGCCGTGCTGCCCGAAGCCGGGCAGGGCTGGCAGCCGCCGCAGTCGGTGGGCGAGGATGCGCCGCAGCGCTTCACCGACGGTGTGCGCCGGGTGATCGAGTACCTGCGTGCCGGCGATGTGTTCCAGGTGAACCTGTCGCGGCGCTGGAGCGCGCAGTTCGCCGCGCCGGTCAGTCCGCAGGCGCTGTACGCGCAGCTGCGCCGTGCCAACCCGGCACCGTTCGCCGGCCTGTTCAGCGCGCACGGCCGCCATGTGGTCAGTTCCTCGCCGGAACGGCTGGTGTCGGTGCATGCCGGCCACGCGCAGACCCGCCCGATTGCCGGCACGCGTCCGCGCTTCGAGGGGGATGATGATGCCGCGCGCATCCAGGAGCTGGTCGGTCACCCCAAGGAGCGTGCCGAGCACGTGATGCTGATCGACCTGGAACGCAACGACCTGGGTCGCATCTGCCTGCCCGGCACCGTGGTGGTCGATGAGCTGATGACGGTGGAGAGCTACGCCCATGTGCACCACATCGTCAGCAATGTCAGCGGCCATCTGCGCCCGGAGGTCACCCCCGGCGAGGTGATCGCCGCCACCTTCCCCGGCGGCACCATCACCGGCTGCCCGAAGGTGCGCTGCATGCAGATCATCAGCGAGCTGGAGCAAGTGCCGCGCGGTGCCTATACCGGCGCGTTCGGTTGGCTGAACCGCGATGGCGACCTGGACCTGAACATCCTGATCCGCACCGCCGAAGTGGATGGCCACGAGGTGAGCTTCCGCACCGGCGCCGGCATCGTGGTCGACTCGGACCCGGACAAAGAACTGGACGAGACCCGCGCCAAGGCCCGCGGCCTGCTGCGCGCGCTCGGCCAGCAGGGGTAGGCGTATTCCGGTAGTGCCGGCCGCTGGCCGGCAACCCCATTCCCCCACGGTGGGTGCCGACCGTTGGTCGGCACGCAGGCGCCACCCCGGTCATGACCCCAATCCACCGGCACGGTATCCTGCACGACGGAATCGAGTTCAGAGGTAGTCCATGGCGGGAGCCAAGCGCGGGTGTCTGTTCGTGGTAACGCTGGTGGTGGTGCTGGCCGCCGTCGTGGCCGGCGCGGGCGCATGGTTCTTCTACCAGCAGACCCGGTTCGCCGACGCTCCGATCACCCCGTCCGCCGAGAGCGTGGTCATCGCCAGCGGCGATGGCATGAACAGCGTGCTGCGCAAGCTGCGCGACGCCGGCGTGGACGAGGGCCAGGACGCGCAGTGGCAGCTGCTGGCGCGCCAGCTCGATGCGGCCGGCAAGCTGAAGGTGGGTGAGTACGCGCTCAGCAGCGACCTGACCCCGCGTGATCTGCTGCTGCGCATGCGCGCCGGCAAGGTGCTGCAGCACCGCGTCACGATCATTGAAGGCTGGAACATCCGCCAGTTGCGTGCCGCGCTCAAGCGCGCCGAGCCGCTGCTGCACACCACCGACAACCTCGATGACGCCGCGTTGATGCAGCGCCTCGGCTTCGGTGGCCAGCATCCGGAAGGCCGCTTCCTGCCGGAGACCTACGTCTACCAGCGTGGCGACAGCGATCTGGATGTGCTCAAGCGTGCTCACGCTGCAATGCAGGACGCACTGGATGAAGCCTGGGAAAGCCGCGCGCCGGACCTGCCGATCAACACGCCCTACGAACTGCTGACGATGGCCTCGATCATCGAGAAGGAAACCGCGCTGGCCAGCGAGCGCCCGCAGATCGCCGGCGTGTTCATGCGCCGCCTGAAGATCGGCATGCGCCTGCAGACCGACCCGACCGTGATCTACGGCATCGGTGCTGCGTATGACGGCAACATCCGCCGCCGCGACCTGACCACCGATACGCCCTACAACACCTATACCCGCGCCGGCCTGACCCCGACCCCGATCGCCATGCCCAGCCGCGATGCGCTGATGGCAGCCGCGCAACCCGCAGCGGGCGACGCGCTGTACTTCGTCGCCGTGGGCGATGGCAGTGGCGCGCACGTGTTCTCGCCCAGCCTGGACCAGCACAACGCCGCAGTGGCCCGCTACCTGCAGCAGCTGCGCCAGCAACGTACCAAGGAGACCCCGGCGCAATGAGTCCCGCGCTGCTTCGCCACCCGCGTTTCGTCAGCCTGGAAGGCGGCGAGGGCGCAGGCAAGACCACCGCTATCAATGCCATCCGTGACTGCCTGCGCAGCCACGGCCACGAGGTGGTGCTGACCCGCGAGCCGGGCGGTACGCCGCTGGCCGAGCGCATCCGCGGCCTGGTGCTGAAGCCCGATGCCGAGATTGCTGCCGAACCGCTCAGCGCCGAAGCCGAGCTGCTGCTGGTGTTCGCCGCACGTGCGCAGCATGTGCGCCAAGTGATCCAGCCGGCGCTGCAGCGCGGCGCCTATGTGCTGAGCGATCGCTTCACCGATTCCAGCTACGCCTACCAGGGCGGTGGCCGTGGCCTCGACCCGCAGTGGATTGCCGATCTGGAACGACGCGCGGTGGGCCTGCTGCCGGGCCTGACCCTGCTGCTGGACGTGGACGTGGCAGTAGGCCGCGCGCGCGCCAATGGCCGCGACCTGTGGCCGGACCGCATCGAAAGCGAACAGGATGATTTCTTCCAGCGCGTGCGCGAAGTGTTCCGCAGCCGCGCGCAGCAGGACCCGCAGCGCTTCGCGCTGATCGACGCCGGCCAGGTGCAGGCGCGTGTAGCGGCCGATGTGGTCGCACAGGTCGAGCGGTGGCTGCAGGGCGGGGAGGGCGCATGAGCACATTCTCTCCGTGGCAGCAGCGCGCGTTCGACCAGACCGTGGCAGCGCTCGATGCCGACCGCCTTGGTCATGGCCTGCTGATCTGCGGCCCGGCCGGGCTGGGCAAACGCGAGGTGGCACTGGCGCTGGCCGACCACGTGCTGGCGCGCGGCGATGCCGCGCATGCCATGCGCACGCGCCAGCTGATCGCCGCCGGCACCCATCCTGACCTGCAGCTGGTCAGCTTCATTCCGAACAAGAGCGGCGACAAGCTGCGCACCGAGATCGTCATCGAGCAGGTGCGCGAGATCACCGACAAGTTGGCGCTGACCCCGCAGTACGGCGTGGCGCAGGTGGTGATCGTCGACCCGGCCGATGCGATCAACCGCTCGGCGGCCAACGCGCTGCTGAAGACGCTGGAAGAGCCGCAGCCCGGCCGCTACCTGTGGCTGATCAGCAGCGACCCGGCGCGCCTGCCGCAGACCATCCGCAGCCGTTGCCAACGTCTGGAATTCAAGTTGCCGCCGCAGCACGAAGCGCTGGCCTGGCTGCAGCAGCAGGGCCACAGCGAAGCATCGGCGCGCGAAGCGCTGGACGCAGCGCGCGGCCATCCCGGCCAGGCCGACAACTGGCTGCGCGAAGATGGCCTGAGCCTGCGCCGCGAAGTGGGCCGCGAGCTGGAACAGCTGGCCGCCGGCAAGACCGGCGCGGTGGAGCTGGCGCAGAAGTGGTGCGGTGATGACAACGCGGCGCTGCGCCTGCGCTTCGCTGCCGACCTGGCGCTGGCCCAGGCCAGCACCGATGCCTTGACCACGCCGGAGCGATTGCACAAGCTTGCAGCCTGGTTCGATGCGGCCAACCGCACCCGCGACCTGCTGCGCACCACGGTGCGTGCAGACCTTGCCGTGGTCGAGTTGCTGCTGGCCTGGAACAAGGTGAACGAGCGGCCTGCCGCAAGGGGAAATCGATGAGTGCCAGCAACGCCCGCCAGGGCATCCTGTCCCTGGCCGTGAAGGACAAAGCCGCGCTGTACAGCGCGTACATGCCATTCGTGAAGAACGGCGGCATCTTCGTGCCCACGCCCAAGCGCTACTTCCTGGGTGACGAAGTGTTCCTGTTGCTGACCCTGCCCGATTCCAGCGAACGCCTGCCGGTGGCCGGCAAGGTGATCTGGGTGACCCCGGCCGGCGCGCAGGGTAACCGCACCGCCGGCATCGGCGTGCAGCTGGCCGACGGTGCCGAAGGCGAGGGCGTGCGCCACAAGATCGAGACCCTGCTGGCCGGCCTGACCGGCTCGGACAAGCCGACCCATACGATGTAACGGCGCGCGGATTGCCGCCCTCGGTAGCGCCGGGCCATGCCCGGCGGCGTCCCTCGAAATGCCTGTGAACACGAATGTGAAAAACGGTTGACGGCCTCTGAAAAGCCCCTATAATGAGCGGCTCAGCAACACACCGGGCGGTTAGCTCAGCGGTAGAGCATTGCCTTCACACGGCAAGGGTCACAGGTTCGATCCCTGTACCGCCCACCATTCAAAATCAGTGTGTTGCAAGAAAACCGGCGAGAGCCGGTTTTTTGTTGTCCTGCAACGCTCCTGCAAAACGCATCAGCCGCCGGTGCGCATCTGGTGGAACATGCCGCCAGGCCGCGACTGCTGCACCGCCCACTGGTTGATCATCTGGGTGAAGAACTGCTGGATCCGTCGTGCGTCTTCGCTCCCGTCGCCCTGCTGTGTGCTGCTGCTGCCGTCGCTGGTCACGTTGAGGGTGGTGTTGAACTGGTTGGTGATGCCACCGCCCGAACCCATCGAGGACGCCGGCAAGCCAGCAGTGATCGGACGCACCGAGCCGGCATCACCGGGGATCAGGTAGGTCTTTCCACCTTGGTCGAACAGCTCCGGACGGCCGCCCTCGCCCACGCGGTACATGCTTCCTGCCGCTACCGGACCACCGCCGGCGCGGCCACCAGCAGACGCACCGATAGCTGAGCCGAGCGCATTGACCCAGCCGGCACCTGCGCCGGTGTAGCCCGATGCCCACCTGCCGATCGCCTTCATGGCTTCCGAGGCGGCCAGTTCCGCAGCGATGCGCTGCATGGCCTTGGCGAAGCCGCGCACCATCCCGCCCAACCCTTGCTCGAACGGATCGAACAGGAAGTCAGCGAAGGCGTCCTGCATGTTCCGGGCGGCCTGGTCGGTGACCGTCTTCATGGTGGACGTCTTGTCCATCGTATCGTCGGCCATCTTCTGCAGGCCGTCGCCGTACAGGGCCGAGTAATCGTCCTGGGCATCCTTCACCGCAGCCAGGTTGCGCAGCAGCTCCGCCTGCGCCTCGCTCAGCTGCCCGAAGGCGCCGGTCTGGATGTCGTAGCTGACCCGCGCCGCCTCGCTCACGTCGCCGTGCAGGGCGATCTCGCGCTCGAGTTGAGCAATGAAGCCCGCGGCCTTCTCGTTGCCACTGCCATACAGGGCGTCGTAGTCGGCCATCAGCTTGGTTACCGCGTCCTGCTCTTCGCGGACGGCGCCGGCGCGGCTCTTGGTTCCCTTGCCGCCCGTGGGCGCGTCGCCGAACGCGAGCTTGCGCAGGCGGTCTGCCTCGGCGCGTGCCTGCCTCAGCTGCTCCACGGCCTGCTTGTCCTGCGCCAGCAGGTCGGCGGGGTCGATGAAGTTGACCTTCGGCACGGCCGGCGTCACCCCTCGGCCGTCCCGGCCCACCTGGTCGCGGCCGTAATAGGCGAGGTCAGCACCGTTGTTGGCAACATCCCAGCCGATCTTGATCCGGTCCCAGTCCAGGCCGATGACGCCCTTGCCGGCTTCCGCCAACCCGACCATGCCGATGGTCAGGCCTTGAATGAGGTCATCCAGCGCCTGAATCGGCTTCATCGCCACTTCCATGGCGCTGCCCATCACCCGGATCACGTCGCTGATGCCCTGTGCGGTTTCCTCGACGGCCTGGCCGCTGCGCGCACTGTCCACAAACTGGTTCGTCAGGCGCTCCAGGTCGGGTAGCAGGTCGGCCGCCACGGCATTGCCGACACCGGTGACGAACATCTTCATCCGCGACAGGTTGTCGTTGAACGCCTCCGCCTGCAGGCCGGTCTCCGTGGAGATCACCTGGCCGAAGGCCTGCGCCTCGTCACCTGCAGCCTTCAGGCCCTCGGCGCCGTCCTTCAGCAACGGAATCAGGTTCTGGAAACTCCGCCCGAACACTTTCATTCCGGCGGCGACAATCTCCGGTGATCCCTGCTGCCGCTGGAACACATCGGCGAAGTCGTTGAGCACCTCGGTGGCCGGGCGCAGCCTGCCGGTGGCGTCCTGCACGCTGATACCGAGTGCATCGAAGATCCTGGCCTGCTCGCTGCCGGTCTTCAGGGCGTCACCCTGAGCCTTTGCGAGACGGCCAAGACTGCCCTGCATGGCCTCCATGGATACGTCTGCCAAGCCGGCCGCATAGGCCATCTTGGAGAACTCCTCCGTGCTTGCCCCGGAGCGCAGTGCGGCCTTGGACAGCTCGTCCATGCTGTTGATCGAGCTGGCCACCATCGCCGTCAGCGCGGTTGCAGCGCCAGCGAACGCAGTGCCGATCGCGGTGCCGGCGGCAGCCGCCTCTTTGCTGAACTGTTTCA